>DATEOJ010000185.1:0-3951 GCA_035274235.1 Pyrinomonadaceae bacterium | reverse complement strand
GACGCGTTCGTCGTAGCTCGGCCCTTTGATGTGAAGTGAATGGATTCGAACATGCGAGTCAATAGTTTAGCGTAAATGCCAGCTAGACACCGATCGCTGTTCGCTCTTCATTACAAAATTAGTAATTAGCTCATTAGTGATTACCGGAGAAGATCAGGTGCGGCCCCTCCGTGTAATTGCTAATGAGCTAATTACTAATTTTGTAATGAAGAGCTTAGCGACATCGATTCAGTAATCCAGCAATATGGGCTATCATTCACGCATACTCATGTCCACTCCGCCCACAGAGATCAAAGACGAACAGCCTCGCATCAGGGAATTTGGTTTCACCGACGTACTCGGTTGGTCGTACACCCGTTACTCGACTTTCCAGAGCTGCAAGCGGCAGTACTTTTACGAGAAGTACCCGAAGTTTGACCTCGAGCATAACTACCTCAAGATCAAATCGCTCGGCCAACTTACCAGCGTCCCGCTCGAGATCGGGTTTATCACGCACGAACTGATCAAAATGCTTCTTGCTCGCCTCAAGCGGTCTTCGGAGGCGATCGATCGCGTACGCTTTTTTGATTACGCGCGACGAGAGGGAGAGTCGATCTTCAAGTCGAGGAATTTCGAGGATATCTACTACGGCAAGTGTGAGCGCATCGATTTCCAAAAAGAGATCTTCGAGCAGGTCCAACTCTGCCTCGAGAACTTCCTGGCGAGCGACCGACTGCAATGGATCTTTGAGGAAGCGCTGGTCACGAAGGACGACTGGATCATCGAGCCGCACGGGTACGGCGAGTTTCGCATCGATAAGCTGAAGGCATACTGCAAGGTCGACTTTCTTTTCCCGATCGCCGATGAGCTGCACATCATTGATTGGAAAACGGGCAAGGAAGATTACAAGAAGCACCACACACAGCTACGCGGCTACGCCTACTGGGCAAACTTCCATCTCAAGAAAGATTACTCGCTGATCGAGACCACGATCGCGCATCTGCGACCCGAGTATAAGGAGAGTTCGATCCGGGTAAACGAATACGACATCGAGAATTTTGCCGACGTCGTGAAGGAGCAGTCGGAAGAGATGTATCGATATTGCACTGACATCGAGTTGAATGTGCCGGTCGCGAAAGAAGAGTTTGTGATGACCGAGCACCTCAACTTTTGCAAGACCTGCAAGTACCGCGAGCTGTGTGACCGGCGTTAGATTTTATTTAGTGTGCTTTCGGGTAGCATGCGTGTTCGTCACGGCTCGAGGTCAGTACCGCCTGCGTTAGCGGGTGGTCAAGACTAGAAAAGAAATAACCTTTCTTCAAAAATGGCGCCGCACCACCCGCTAACGCAGGCGGTACTGCCTCTCGTCTGAACCACTAACTCACACGAAAGCCCACAAATGCAGATACCCAAATCGGGGCTTATTTGCTACACTCTCTCACATTCACACCGACAGTATTACGTGTAAACATCCACGGCTTTCCAACTCGGGAGAAACGATCTCAGACTCATCCCGAGATAGATAGACAACGAAACTTCGAATCATGAGCGATAACGAAAAAGACCAGATACCGGCGGACGATTACGAACGCGAAATCGAGACCGACCTCGACGACGAAACGGCTGACAAGCCTTCCGGCACGGCGCTTCATACTAAGATCTTGATCGGATTGCTCGTCGGTATCGTCGGCGGTCTCGCGATCAATTGGTCGCTTGGCGGTAGCGACGAGCGAGTGGTCAAGATCGTCAGCAACGTGACGCAACCGATCGGGACACTGTTCCTGAGCTTGCTGCTGATGATCGTCGTGCCGCTTGTGTTCTCATCGCTCGTGGTTGGAGTCGCTGGCATCGGCGATATCCGAAAGCTGGGACGGATCGGTCTTAAATCTTTCGCCTACTGTCTTATCATCTCGGCGATCTCAGTTGTCATCGGTTTGGGACTCGCAAACACTATCCGGCCCGGCGAACGAATCAGTCCCGAGATCGCGACGCAGTTAAAAGAAAAATTCAGTAAAGGAGCCGCAACCGCGGCGGATGCGCAAAAGCAGGCATCCGATGCGGCAAAGGCCGACTCGCCATTGATGCAGGCGGTAAAGACCGTCGTTCCGAGCAACGTATTTAATTCGATCTCCGCGACTACGCCGAACATGCTTCACATCATGTTCTTCGCGCTGATCATCGGCATTGCGATCACACTTTTGCCGGCACCGGTCTCGGCGCCGTTTGTTGCGTTGATGGAGTCGGTGTTCGCGATCACGTCGAAGATCATCGACATCATCATGAAGTTCGCACCGTACGCGGTCGCGTGTCTGATCTTCAACAACATCGCGCAGTTCGGTCTCGACCTGCTTCAATCGCTCGCATGGTTTGTCGCGACCGTGCTGCTCGGTCTAGGGCTTCACTTCTTCGGTGTTTATTCGCTGTCGATCTATTTCCTCTCGAAGATGAACCCGATCGAGTTTTTCAAACGCATACGCACTGTGATCGTGACCGCGTTTTCGACATCCTCGTCGAACGCGACGCTTCCGACTGCATTACGCGTCACTCATGAAAACCTCGGTGTGCCGAAAGAGATCAACAGTTTCGTGCTAACGGTTGGTGCGACGGCGAACCAGAACGGCACGGCGTTATACGAAGGCGTCACGGTTCTCTTCCTTGCACAGCTCGCTGGTGCCGATCTGACGTTCAGCACGCAACTGATGGTCGTTTACTTGGCTATCCTCGGAGGCATCGGCACAGCCGGCGTACCTTCGGGCTCCATTCCGTTCATCATCGGAATCCTCGCCATGATCAACATCGATCCCGCACTCATCGCGATCATCCTCGGCGTGGATAGAATTCTCGACATGTGCCGAACGACGCTGAACGTCGTCGGAGATGTAACCGCCGCAACGTTCGTCGCACGCAGCGAGGGATATGATTTGCTCCAAGTGCAGGAAGACGCGGGGATCGGGTAAGGGAAGCCGGGAGACAGGAGACAGGAGAGCGTCTCTTGTCTCTTGTCTCTTGTCTCTCGTCTCTCGTCTCCTGACTCGTCTCCCTCGCACACCTCTTGCTATTACCCCTCCGAGTGTCTTATTTAATTACACGGAGGGCTAAGTAATGTTTCCGCTTGGTGACGACGATTCCGATCGAACTATCACTCCCTTAGTCAATTACGCCTTCATTGGACTCAACGTATTGGTCTTCGTTCTGCTGCAGGGTCTTGGCGGCAACGACGCGTTTACGTACGCGTTTTCGCTGGTGCCGAAGGAGATCACGACGGGAATCGATATCACGGGTGTCCAAGTCGTTCGCGACTCAATGGGCAATACCGGCGAGATCCCACACCACGCGACGCCGCTGCCGGTCTACTTCAACTTCTTGTCGTCGATGTTCATGCACGGCAGCTTCATGCATCTCTTCGGCAACATGCTTTTTCTTTGGGTGTTCGGCGACAATCTCGAAAACTTGATCGGTCATATTCGCTACGCGGTGTTCTACATCATCTGCGGTTTCGCGGCCGCGTTCGCGCAGATCATTTTGGATTCTGATTCGATCGTCCCGATGCTTGGTGCGTCAGGTGCTATCTCAGGTGTGCTTGGCGGGTACCTGGTGCTATTTCCAACGCGGCGCGTAAAAGCGATCATCTTCAATTTCCTGACTGAAGTTCCCGCTTACGTCGCACTTGGACTCTGGATCGGTTACCAGCTCGTACTCGGTTACTTCTCGTCGGCCGAGACGGGCGGCGTCGCCTACGCGGCCCACATCGGCGGATTCGTCGCAGGTGTCGCGTTGATAAAGATCTTTTCGCTCGGACGGTCAGGCCCAACCAGACAAGCAGCGTAACCACTAGCGTAGGACAGGCATTCCTGCCTGTCTTCTTGCGACCAACCGCCGATTGATTCGTTTCCGAATTTCGGCGGCCTGCGTAGGACAGGCATTCCTGCCTGTCCTCGTTTACGTTTCCAAATCTCAATCACGTTCAGTCTT
>DATEOJ010000184.1:0-26801 GCA_035274235.1 Pyrinomonadaceae bacterium | reverse complement strand
GTCGATGCCCGCTCTTCGGTGACAAACTAGGCAAACGCCTGTTTTTATTTAACCTTACCGATCTTCTTTTTGGAGTTCCCCGATATTTGTAACTATAGTTAGGCACGCTTGCAATTCAAGGCGACTGACTTTGATGTTTTCTTCCGATCTTTCGCTATAATAGGGCGAAAGACGAAGCGCTGATTTTATGTTCGAACGCTATACCGAACGTTCTCGTCGCGTTATTTTTTTCGCCCGCTACGAGGCACTGCAATACGGCTCGCCGATGATCTCACCCGAGCACATCCTGCTCGGACTCTTGCGAGAAGATAAGACTATCTCTGCCCGGTTTCTTCCGTTGCGAAACTCGCTTTCGGTGGACTCTGTTCGTCGTGAGGTCGAAGACCGTATCGTGCTGCGCGACAGGATTCCTCAATCCGCCGAGCTGCATCTCGCGCCCGAGACGAAGAAGATCCTGTTCTACGCAAACGAAGAGAGCCGTCATCTCAAGAGCAAGCATATCGGTCCGGAGCACTTGCTGCTCGGCATCGTTCGGGAAGAACGTTCTATTGCCGCCGAGATACTTATTCAATATGGGTTGAGAGTTCAGGATGTTCGCGATGAGCTCGCACGACAGAGCGGTGGGCAGAGCGTTCCGCTTCCACCAAAAGAGAAGCTGGAGACGCCGAACCTTCAGGAGTTCACCCGCGATCTGACGGCTGACGCCGCCGCCGGCAAACTCGATCCGCTTGTCGGTCGGGAGAACGAGATCGAACGTCTCATCGAGATACTTTGCCGACGCACAAAAAACAACCCGGTCCTGATAGGCGAAGCCGGTGTGGGCAAGACAGCAATTATCGAAGGACTCGCACAGAGGATCGTCGACAAGAGCGTCCCTAGTTTCCTTGAGAACAAGAAGGTCCTTTCTCTCGACTTATCGTCGATCGTTGCCGGCACGAAATATCGCGGTCAATTTGAAGAGCGGCTCAAGAAGATCATGGCGGAGTTGAAGGAGACGAACGAGAACATCGTCTTCATCGATGAGCTGCATACGTTGGTCGGCGCAGGTTCGGCCGAGGGCACACTCGACGCCGCGAACATCCTCAAACCGGCACTCTCCCGCGGAGAGATCCAATGTATCGGTGCGACCACCCCGGCGGAGTTTAGAAAGTCGATCGAGAAAGACCGCGCTCTCGAACGCCGCTTCCAGGCGGTGAAAGTTGCGCCGCCGAGCGAGGAAGAAACGCTGTCGATATTGAAGGGACTCGTCAGTCGTTACGAGGCGTTTCACCAGATCAGATATTCGAAAGACGCTCTCGAAGCAGCGGTTTACCAGTCCAGCCGTTACATACCGGATCGCTTCCTTCCGGACAAAGCGATCGACGTTCTTGACGAGGCTGGAGCACGAGCGAAACTGCGTGCACGGACCGAAGATACGGCCGAACCCTCGTGGAAAGAAACGGTTGATAACTGGAAACGCGCGTCGGCGAATGAAGATCAGTTGATCTCGTATGAGCTGCGAACGATGGAAGATTCGTTCTTCGCGATCGAGGTTACGAAGGACGACGTCGATGAAGTGATCGCACGTTGGACCGGCGTTCCCGTTTCATCCATCAAACTCGAAGAAGCACAGAAACTTCTAAAGATCGAAGACGAACTCCACAAACGTATCGTCTCGCAGCGTCCGGCGATCTCGGCCCTCGCACGTGCGATCCGACGTTCGCGTGCAGGTTTGAAGAATCCGAACAAGCCGGTCGGCTCGTTCCTTTTCCTCGGTCCTACCGGCGTTGGTAAGACAGAAGTTGCACGCTCGTTGGCTGAGTACTTGTTTGCGTCGGAACGTGTTCTTATTCGTTTCGACATGAGCGAGTTCATGGAGAAACACGCGGTCGCGAAATTTATCGGTTCGCCTCCGGGATACGTTGGTCACGACGAAGGCGGTCAGTTGACCGAGAAACTCCGACGCTCGCCGTATTCGGTCGTTCTCTTCGACGAGATCGAGAAGGCTCATCCGGACCTGTTCAATGTTTTGTTGCAGGTGTTCGATGACGGCGTGCTGACCGACGCTCAGGGGAACACTGTCGATTGCAAACATGCGATCTTTATCATGACGTCGAACATCGGTGCCCGTCAGATCCAGAAACGCGGCAATCTCGGATTCCAGTCGGGCACCGACGCTTCGCGCGAAAAGATGGAAGACCAAGTGATGTCGCAGGTGCGTCAGACATTTGCACCTGAGTTCATCAACCGCCTCGACGAGATCATTCTCTTCGACGAGCTGACCGACACCGATCTCTCGCAGATCATCGATCTTCAGGTCGCGAATCTCAATCGCATTCTGGAAAAACGAAGTCTTCACCTTCGCATGAGCACGGAAGCACGCGATTGGCTCATTGAGAAAACCTGTGCCGACCGCAGCTATGGGGCGAGACCTCTAAAGCGTGCGCTGCAGAAATATGTCGAAGATGAGCTGTCCGAGGCGTTGATCCAGGGGGACGTAGTCGAGAAGAGCGATATTGAGATCATCCGGCAAGACGACCGGCTGTCCTTTCGCCCGGTTGCCGCCGAAGAACTCGAGAAAGAGTTCTTTCAAAAGGCATAAGCCGTAAACCAGTCCGTTTCAAAAAGGTGCGAGCGCCATTCGGCGCCGCACCTTTTCCCATGAATGGCTCGTATCTGTATACTCAAAAGTTCGGCGGAAGACCGTAAAAGCAACCAGTTTCTGATACATCGAATCTTAACGGGAGTAAAAATTCCGACATTGAAAAGCCGCAAGCATTTGTTTATTCTATCGCTTTCGATTACACGACAGAGGCGGCGTCCAGAGCTTTCCCCTTTAGGCTTCATAAATCGCTTTTCGTCAGGGCCATTGTTTCTTATGCAGAGAATCACCGCATTCGGGCTTGTTTTTATTAGTTTTGCCGTTTTCGCTACGGCCGCGTTCGCGATAACGGACAGTAATGCGATCAAATCCTCAACCGTCTCTTCCGCCTCTTCCAAGCAGCAAATAGTTGAATCGGTAGATATCTCGGGTAATAGACGTCTTCGAGACGAGGACCTTCTGTACTACATCAAAACACGCGCGGGTGACGTTTATGACCCCGCCGCTCTTGAACGAGATCTCAAAGAACTCCTCTCGCTGAACTTTTTTGACAAGGTTAAAACGCGCGTTATCACGACGGATGGTGCCCGCGGGGGCGTCAATGTGATCTTCGAGGTCGCCGAGCTGCCGATCGTACGCGATCTACAGTTCACGGGTGCGAAGGCTCTTCAGGAGTCGGACATTCTAAAAGAATTCCGCGAGAAGCGCGTCGGTATCTCGAAAGAAGCGGTCTACGATCCGGTAAAGGCCCGAAACGCTATCCGTATTCTGCGGGAGCTGCTCGCCTCGAAGGGTTATCCGAACGCGACGGTGAACGTCGTTGAAGAAGAAGTATCGGCGACATCGGTCGCGATCACTTTCGACATCGATCAGGGAAACCGTTCGCGAATCCTCAATATCGAATTCGAGGGTAATGAACATTTCAGCGACGGTGAGCTTCGCGGTGCCCTTCAACTCGTAAAAGAGACCGGAATGATCTCGCGTTTCAAGGGACAGGACATCCTTGACCTTCGGAAACTCCAGTACGACCTGCAGAAGAACGTAGTCAGCTTCATGCGTTCGAAAGGATACTTTCAAGCACGCATCGGTGACCCGACAGTTGAAGGTCTCGGTCTCAAGCGGACCGACTACATTCCGCTCATCACGCTTCCGCTTCCGATGGTATCGACCAAGGACGACACGCTTAAGATCACGATCCCCGTTACCGAGGGACGTGTGTTTCGCGTCGGCGAGCTGAAGGTCGAGGGAAACACGATCTTCTCCGAGCAGCAGATCCTGGCGATCGTCGGATTGCGAGCCGGTGAGATCGCTGACGGTAAGCGCCTTCAGGAAGGCATCTACGACGACCTCAAGAATTTCTACGGTCAGCAGGGATTTGTTCAGTACGACGCCGAGCCGGCGACCGAGTATCGCGACAACCCGACTAATCCTGCCGAAGGCATTGTCGATATCACGATCACGATCTCCGAAGGCAAACAGTTCACGCTGCGACGTCTGGAGTTCACCGGTAATACATTCACGCGTGACCGCGTCATGCGTCGTGAGTTCCTCATCAACGAAGGTGACATCTACAATTCGCGCTACCTCGACATCTCGGTCGCCCGTCTGAACCAAACTCAATACTTCGATCCGATCGACAAAGATCAGGACGTTGAGATCCGAACGGATGAAGAGCAGGCGGACGTCGATCTGATCGTCAAGATCAAGGAGAAGGGGCGTCAACAGATTTCGTTCAACGGCGGTATCTCGGGTATCGGCGGAACGTTCTTCGGTCTCGAGTATTCGACGAACAACCTCGCCGGCCGCGGTGAAGTTCTTTCGTTCTCGGCGGGAATGGGTAACCGCCAACTCAATCTTCAGTTTACTTATCAGGAACCGTATTTCCGTGATCGACCGATCGCGGTCGGCTTCTCGCTGTTCGCTTCGCGATATAAATTCTTTGGAGAGGGAACCTACCTCACGCAGAATCCGGATATTATCGGTGACCTTTTCAACCCACAGGGCACGGTGCAGACGGACGACACCAACCTGTTCACTCAGTCGACATACGGCGGCACCATTTTCGCGACGGCACCGCTATCCGAGCTCTTCTTCAAGAAACGACGCTTTACGCAATTCTCTCGCGTCGGTCTGACGTACCAGCTTTCGTCGACTACGATCACTGATCCGCCGATCAACGAATCGGCCGACCCCAACAGCCGTATCCCGGTTATCTACGAGCAGCCGGATATTCTCACCAGTCGCGTTACCGCGTCATTCGTGTACGACACCCGTCAGCCCGCAGCGAACGGTATCGACACGAACAGCGGTTCGTCGCTCTCGATCTCACTCGCCTTTGCCGGACTCTTTGGCGACGTTCGCACGTACCAGCCGAACGTTACTTACACGCGGTTCATACCGGTGCGACGCAAACGTTCGAAGAATCCGGAAGTGTTTGCGTTTCGTGTGCAGGCGGGAACGATCGGTGCTTGGGCACAGACCGACAAGATCAAGAACTCGAACTCGATCTCGTTCGTGTCCGGTGTGCCGGCATATGAGCGTTACTACCTTGGCAGTGAGAACGACATCCGCGGTTACTCGACCCGATCGATCGGTCCGGTGGCTCCGTTCGATACTTACATCACTTCGCGTAACCCGCAGGTTTCCTCGACGATCGCTGGCGACGTTGTAGTGCCGACCATTATGTCGGCCCGTACCCGCGAAGAGATCGCTGCTCTGGGTGTCTTAACCGGACCCGATGGAGCGAATCCCGCGCTGTACAGCAAGAACTATCGATTCATCGGTGGCGACACACAGCTGCTCGGTAACTTCGAATATCGTATTCCGCTATTCGGACCGGCAACGCTCGCAGTGTTCGCCGATATCGGTAGCGTCTTCAACATACATTCGACCGGCACGCAGCGCATCAACACGGAGTTTCTGCCTGACGCAACATTCATCGGTGCCGGCCAGCTATCGCGGCTCGTGCTGAACAACAACCCGAACATCGATACGCGTCTCAGTTCGCTTATCCCCGGCCTAATGTACTTCGCACCAGGCGACCGCGTTCTCAGTTCGGGCGACTTCCGCACGATGTGTAACGCGATGGGCGGACTTTGCCCGTTCATTCGCCTGCCGGACGGCGTAACGCCGGTCTTTATCCGCGGCGAGGTGCAGCAGAATTCACTCCTTCGAGTGAGCGATTCGGCGTTCGACAAGATCGGCGATTTCCGCTCAAGCGTCGGATTGGAGCTTAGGGTCCAGGTGCCGGTCGTAAACGTACCGTTCCGCCTGATTTACTACTACAATCCGCACGCAGTTATCGGAACCACAGAGGAGGTTCCCGGTATATATTTGCCTGGAAAACGCAGCGGATTCCGCTTCACGGTCGGCCGGACATTCTAGCCTGCGAAAATTGACAGTTGGCGGCCCTTAACATACTATTTGTTTTCTTCTGGAATTCCTTTCATCGCAGGCAACAGATTCCGGACAAATAGTTTCAAAGGGATAGTCAATTTAAGAATCTTCCAGGTTCACGAGTTTTTAAGGAGTCTACAGATAACAATGAAAAGATTTAGTTTGATGGCCGCCAGTTTTGTATTTGCGGCAATAGCAGCGGCATCGGCGTCCGCCCAGACGGGAGCGGCACCGGCAACGCCTGCGAAGATCGTGGTCATCAATTCTGCGGCATTCGCGGCCAAGGACGGTATCGTTAAGTATTCAAAGGCGATCGACGCACTTGAGATCGAGTTCAAGCCGACGCAGGACGAGATCACCAAGATGGCTACCCGCTATCAGACGCTTGCTACGGAAGTAGAGGCGGCCCGTAAAGGAGCGGCACCGGCCCCAGGTGTTCCGAAGGCGACTACGGATTCGACTGCTCTGCAGGCCAAAGTCGATGAAGCTCAGACGCTCGAATTGAAGATCAAGCGTGCGCAGGAAGACGGAAAGCAGCGATACGAGAAGCGTGAAGCCGCCGTCCTCGAGCCGATCATGGCGGACATCATGAAGGGCCTCGATGATTTCGCGAAACAAAAAGGTTACGCGCTCATCCTCGATGCTGCGAAGCTTGTCAGTGCAGGTGTGATCCTCGCACTCGATACGTCGAAAGTCGACGTCACCAAAGAATTCATCACGTTCTACAATGCGCGACCGGGAGCGACGGCTTCGACTGCCGCACCAGCGCGTTAAGACAAAAGTAAGTTTGAATTAGTCAGCAGCCGGTCGAAGTTTTTTCTTCTGCTGGCTGCTGACTTTTAGTGTTTTAATAGGTCTGACGATGACAATCTACGATTCCCGAGCAATTCAGGAGATTCTCCCGCATCGTTATCCCTTTTTGCTCGTCGACAAAATAATCGAGCTCGAACCGCGAGTTCGAATCGTCGGCGTCAAGCAGGTAACCATCAACGAACATTTCTTTACCGGTCACTTTCCGGACGCTCCGGTAATGCCGGGCGTGCTTCAGATCGAAGCGCTTGCGCAGGTCGGTGCGATCCTCGCTCTTCGCGAGTTCGAGAACCGTGACGAGAAGATCCCGTTCTTTAGCGGTATCGAGAGCGCACGTTTTCGACGTCCGGTGGTGCCGGGCGATACGTTGATGCTCGAGGTGATCGCATTGAGAGTTGGAAGTAAGGTGCAGAAGATGCGCGGTATCGCAACGGTCGATGGCAACGTCACGGCCGAGGCGGAGATCATGAGCGTTATCGCGGACAGACCAAAGGAGGAAAGATGAGCGACATCCAGATGACGATTCGCGAGTTTTACGTTTACATAATTATCGGCGGGGCTATTCTCGGCGCTTTGTTTGGTCTCGTTCCTCTTCTGCTTGGCCGGCGACGCAACAGAGCACGGCTGGGTCTCTACGGGTTTATCGCATCGATAGTCGGCGGAGCCATTGCGCCATTGCTCGGCATGATCGTCGCGGGAGTTTTCGCATGGTTGGTGATTCGCGAAAAGCCGGCGGCTGACGGTAACTCCTCCACTAACGCGGACGACTCGGCGACTGTCGAGTAGCCCGACCTGTATGACGAGTTTCATCCACCCGAGCGCGATTGTTAGCCCGTCCGCGCGCATCGGCGATTCATGTCACATCGGACCGTTCTCTATCGTCGGCGACGAAGTCGTCCTCGGTGATCGGGTGCGTCTCGATTCGCATGTTGTGATCGATGGCGACACGGCGGTCGGCGACGACACTCACATTTTTCCGTTCGCCTCCATCGGCCTCGCGCCTCAGGACCTCAAATACGCAGGAGAGAAAACATCGACGGTAGTCGGAAAGCGAAATCAGATCCGCGAGTTTGTCACTATTCACCGAGGAACATCGGGTGGTGGCGGAGTAACGAGGGTCGGCGACGACAATCTGCTGATGGCACAGGCTCACGTCGCACACGACTGCCAGATCGGCAACGAGGTCATCATGGCGAACGCCGCGACACTCGCGGGTCACGTCGAGATCGCCGACCGTTCGAATGTCGGTGCGTATTCCGGTGTGCATCAGTTTTGTCGCGTAGGTATTGAAGCGTTTGTCGGCGGATATTCGGTTGTCGTTAAGGACGCACCTCCGTTCGCGATCATCCAGGGTAACCATGCGAAGTGCTATGGTCTGAACAAGGTTGGCATGAAACGTCGCGGGTACTCGAAGGACACGATCGAAAAACTCCACCGCGCATATCACCTGTTGCTCTCGGCGAAGTTGAACACGACTCAGGCCCTCGAACGGATCAAGTCGGAGATCACCGACTGTAAAGAAGTCGACATGCTCGTCGAGTTTTATGAGTCGAGCAAACGCGGGGTTGTAAAGTAAGGCGGCTTCGCGCTTCGCTACCGCGTAGCGGTCAAATGCGTTTAGCCGTGGCGCCGCTTCGGCCCACGGTGATCTATAGATAGAGACACGCGCCGCGTCAGCGGCCGCATGAAATTCATCCGGCCGCAAACGCGGCGGGAATGTTTTGGGATGTTACCGTGGCCTGAAGGCCACGGCTAAACGCATGTTGCCGCTACGCGGCACACTTTTTTCCAATGCAAGATCAGGAAAATCTTTTACAAGAATTCGGCAAACGCATCCAGCGTTGCTACGGCTGCTTCATCGCATACCATCTCAAAGACATGTACCTCGGCGAGGACGTCACGTTCTTTTGCGAACACTGCAAGGACGAGAGCATGTTTCACTTCGAGCAGTTCGCCCCGCTAATGGACCTAGCCAAGCTGAAAGAGGTCGACGAAGAACATCATCACCACTAAATTTTGTGTAACGTCGCGGTAACACTAAACTGGAGCCAGCGGAAGAATATTGCCACAGAGCACACAGAGTTCCTTTCTGGTGGCGCTGTGGGAAGTTTAGTCAGTTAGGTGCACAGCGATCGATTTCCTCTGTGTGCTCTGTGGCGGTTTTATGGCGGAAATCCCGGACGACAAGAAACAGACCTTCACCGGTCTTGCCGCGAAGCTAGGTCGGCTGCCGGCGGATAAACGTCGGGTCGCTCTTGAGATGAGTGCCGCGCTCGCCGCGATCTCGCTAAAGGTCAGTCGCGAGTTTGTCGAAGCCGTTCCGCAGGCCGCCGAGATTTTGTCCGCCGACGATCTTCGCGCTTGGGGTGAACTTGGTCGACGTCTTGCTATGGGCAGCGCCGGGACGGGTGTTTCTTTCTTCTCGACCGGCGTAGACGATCTTGCCCAAATTCCCGAAGCCGCGCGGGATCTCGTCTTCCAGATCGCTACGCGCCAACTCGTTCTCTCGAGCTCAACCGCGCTCGAGACGTATGCATTCGTTCCCGGTCTCGCACGCGACGTCGCGGACGACGTCCTCTTCACCGACATCCTCAAACTCGCGCTAGAGATCGCGAGCCGATCGGCAAAACACAGTGCCGATTTTTTACAGCGGACGCCGCAGTTGGTCGCACAATTGAATTCGCACGGAGAGCGTAAGCTCAATGTCGCGCAACCGCTTCTCCGGCTTGCGTCGATCTTCGCAGGTCGAACCGGTGGGATGACGGCGGATCTTTGGTCGACGCTCCCCGGAGCGCTTGAGGGGCTTGCGGCGGACGACGCGATCCGGCTCGCGGAACGGGCCGCTGAGTTTATCGAGTTTGGCGGAAGCGTCACGCTTCACTTCATCACGTCCGGCGGTTCTGTGCTTCGAAATGCTCCTGCGGTTTTTGACGAATGGTCGGCCGTCGCGCGGAAGATCGCGCGACAGGGGAACGCGGTGCTGATCGCATTCTTACGTGCTACACCAAAACTTTTCAAACAAGGTCCCGCAGATCCGGTGTCTCTCGAGCGCGTGCTAAATCTTACCGGCGTGATCGCCGAGACCGACGCAGAAAGCGCACTCGCCGCATTTCGTTCAAGCTCATTCGCGTTGAAACGAGTGACGATCGATCAGTTCGAGGCCTGGGTGACGGCCGGCCTTCGCGCAACCGAGGCCGACTCACCGAAGTCGCGGCGAAGCTACTTCGCTCTAGAGACACGTCAATCGAACGCGATACTTCAAAACACGCGTGCGGGTCTTCACCTTGAGGACATTCAGAATGTCCTGCGTATCTACATCGAGGGTTTGACGGGTAAGACCGTCGAGATCGCACCTATCTCGAACGTCCCCCAGGAGACGCGGATCGGTGACGGGAAGACCGTTCATCTACCTTCGTCGGTTTCCGAGTTCGAAGACGAGGACAAAGATTTTCGTCTGTACAAAGTGCTCGCCGCGCACGGCGCGGGGCAGATCGAGTTCGGGACATTTGAGAAGGACGGCAAGGCATTGCGTGCAGCGTATGTTGATCTCAAATCGCTTTACGACGCAACGGCCGAACAGCGTGACGCGTTCTCGCTTGATGGCTATCTCGACGTCATTGACGCTCCACCATCTGACTTACCCGAGCGACTTCCGAAGGACTCCGACTACCGCGCCGTGTTGAAAGTGTTTCCCGAACCGCGGCTCGCGCGAAAGATCTTCGGCACGATGGAGAACGCACGGATCGACAGTCGCCTGCGTAACGCCTATCGCGGTCTGCGGAAGGACCTCGATCTGATGAAGGACTTTCTGCGTCAGTCGCGTCCGTACATCTTCGACGTTCCGGCGCACCTCGTCCCGTTCGAATTGCTTTTCCAGATCACCCTTTGCGGTGGCGCCACCGACGATGCTCGCCAGTTCTACGGTCAGGTCGTGTCGGAGATCGAGGGGGTTGTTGAAAGCTATCTTGAAAGGGATTTTTACCGCAGAGACGCAGAGACGCCGAGCCTGGAAGGCGAGACTGAAGAAAATCGCTCTGCGTCTCTGCGTCTCGGCGGTGAAAATCTTCCGACAGTCGCTGACGCGATAATGGCGACGAGCCGCGTCTACAATCTTTTTCAAAACATCTCGCCCGAGCAGACTCAGGAATCGGAGAACGACAGTGAGGAAGAGAAGGGCGAGTACGCGTACGAGGACAAACAGTCGGCGGAGGCGGTTACCGAAGAGCAGGTGAAGCGCGAGGAGCGGCCGAAGGAGCAACAGGATATTCGCGATCTCTTCAACGCCTGGAACAGCATGGATGACGAGGGCGAGCCCGAAGACATCCAGGGTACCGAGGCCTGGTCGCAGCACGAGATGCCCGAGCAGATGCTCGAGCCGGACGATCTCGCGTTCGCGTACGACGAATGGGATCGCGAGCTGAATGATTATCGTGTCGGCTGGAGTCGCGTTATCGAGAAGAAGGTAAAGAAGGGAGACCGGAATTTTGTCGAGCTTGCGCGATCGCGTTATCGCGGCGTGATCTCATCGATCCGACATCAGTTCCAGTTGATGAAGCCCGAGAACCTGACGCGGATCAATCGTGAGCTCGATGGCGAAGACTACGATCTGAACGCTCTTGTCGAGTTTGTTATCGATCGCAAGGCCGACGGCCGTCAGTCGGAGAATATCTACACAAAACGTCTTCGCAAACAACGCGACGTCGCGGTCTCGATCCTGCTCGATCAATCCTCATCGACCGCACGCACGATCACGCGCAATCCGCTCCAGCCTTACACATATCCAGGTCGACGCATCATCGAGATCGAGAAAGAAGGTCTCGTCCTGATGAGCGAGGCGCTTGAGGCGGTCGGTGATGTTTACTCGATCAACGGTTTCACGAGCGAGGGTCGACGGAATGTGAAATTCTACGTCGTCAAAGATTTCGGTGAAAAGTATTCGGAAGAGATCGAGCGTCGGATCGGCGGTATCACGTTCCAGAACAACACCCGGCTTGGTGCCGCCGTTCGCCACGCAGCGCACAAACTTCTCAGACAGGAAGCGCGAACAAAACTTCTCATCATCCTCACCGACGGTCGTCCGTACGATCACGACTATGGCGACGCGCGTTATGCACGCGAAGATGTGCGCGAAGCGTTGACCGAGGCGAAGATCTCGGGCATCACGCCGTTCTGCATCACGATCGATCGTGAGAGCGAGGCGGAGTTGCGAGATCTCTACGGCGACGTCGGTTATACGATCATCGACGATGTGCTGAGTCTGCCGGAGAGGATGCCGAATATCTATCGCCGTCTCACGAGCTGAGTGCGTTTCAAATCTATGTTCCATTGGAAGCTGGTTCTCCTTTGTCTATTAACGGTTTGTGTTTGCGCGGGAAGCGCGGGCGCACAATCTCCGTCGCCGACGCCGGTCGTCCATAAAGAGATAAAACGTTGGTTCGATTTTGAAACACTGACCGCCGCGACGCGGTATCGCTATACCGAGGCGGACTCCGGTGTATCGACGTCCGCATTGCAGTATCAGGTAGTCGCGCGTTGGCGATTCAAGTTCGATTCGAAAGGCAAGTACAGCGTGGTTGGCCAGCTCGCCACGGGAAGCAATATTCAAAGTGGCTGGAACCTGACCGGTTGGGGCACCGGTGATTTTCAGGGCGACTTTCCCGTAAAGCAACTCTACTTCGAAGCCAAACCGATCAAGCAACTTGAGGTTCAGATTGGCGGCATCGCGCCACACAACGGAGAGAACACCGAGATAACCGGCTACGACAACGACGCTTATCTGATGGGCGAACGAGTGAGGATAAAGTATCCGAAGAAGCTTTGGTTTGACGAGATATCCGCGACGAACGCATTTGTCGGCGACATCACCAAGCCGAATGTGTTTCGAAGATTTGAGGGCCTGGGGGAATGGAACTATCACCAGATCCTCCTCCAAAAGAAGATCAACAAGCATGTCAGCTTCTCAGCGGACTACACGTACGAGGCCGGGATCGACACACTGCGGCAGGGGCTAAAGCTGACGGTGCCGGAATTGAAAGTTGTCGATACGGTGCGGTTTGAAAACTACCAGCGGATCGATCCAAATCCCGGGTACGGATTCGCGTTGCAGGGCGAGAAGAAGGCAACAAAGAAACTCAATTTCATCGCAGGTATCTCCGATATCAACCACACGATGCTAAACGGCGATCGTTTTCCGAGAGGGACGCGACTCTTCTTCCACGCGGCGTATAAGATCACGCCCGAACTAAGTGTCGGTCCCGTGATCATTCAAGCGGTAGGTCCCCTCGATGGACCGTCATTACCGAGGACGCGGTTCGAGTTTATCGCGAGTTATAACGTGCTGGACGCATTGAGGCATTACAAGATTTTTTGAGTCGGTCCGAACGAAGCCTTTGACAACATTCGCAAGTCCGGAAGGGCGGCTTGCCCCCGCTATCGCATTGCCGAGCCGGGATTGTCTCCCGGGAATGTGAGAGCGGGGGCAGAGCCGCCCTTCCGGACTTGCGAATGTTGCCATGCTCCTCGCTTGCAACGAGAAAGAAATACCTCACGCCACGAAGTACTGGTGGACTGCTGTGGAATTCCACACCACGCCTGTGATGTCCGGCGGCTTTCGCGATTCTCTGCCGTCGATAAAATAACGACAGCATTTGTTGCTATAATCCGATGTCGAAAAACATGTCCATCCTTATCGCCGAAGACAACGAAGCCCAACGCCGCTATGTGAGCGAGCTTCTTACAAACAAATTCCCCGATCACGCGCCGATGATCGAGGCGAACGACGGTCAGGCGGCAGTCGATCTCGCGATCGACCAACGGCCGGAGTTGGCGATACTCGATATCCAGATGCCGAAGCTCTCGGGTGTGAAAGCGGCGAAAGAGATCTGGAAAAACTTTCCCGAGGCGCGGATCATTTTCTGGACGCAGTTTCCCGACGAGATCTACATAAACGAGATCCGCAAGATCGTCCGTTCGACCAACCCGCAACCGACGTACGGTTTCATTCACAAGAACAATCCCGAGGAGCGGTTCGTGAGATTCGTCGCCGCGGTTCTCGAAGACGGCGCGGACATGATCGACCCGGCATTCAAGGATTCGTTCCAGCGTCCCTTGTTGACGGAGTTCGAAGCCGAAGCGTTGCGCTATCTCGCACTCGGCCTTTCGAACTGGGCGATCGCGCGAAAGTGTAGTTTGAGTTTGCGGGGAGTCGAGAGCCGTCTTGCGACGCTCTACGAAAAACTATTTCCGGCGCACGCCGGCGGGACTGAGAGCGAGGAGTACGACAAGCTCGCCTACAACATGCGCACGCGTGCATTCTTCCAGGCTCTGCGTCGCGGTTTGATCAATAGTGACGAACTTGAGAAGGCCGAAGCCGAACTTGCGAACTGGCTCGAGCGCGACCGTAGTAGGTTCTCGTCGAAGAAGGAGTAACGTCGTTTCTTCTTCCGTTCTTTTCTGTGTTTTCCGTGTATTCCGTGGTTAGCTTTCTTGCGCGAACCACGGAATACACGGAAGGCACAGAACACACGGAAAAGAAATCGACGGACGCACTGAGCACAGAACACACCGACTTACGAAAGATGATTTGCTGATGCCATCTCAGAATCCTTCACGAATAGCTCTAGCGATCGTTGTCTTCCTTTTCCTGATCGTCGGCTTTCTTGCCCAGACACCCGAACCGTCTCCATCGCCAACCGGTTCGCCATCTCCGTCACCATCGCCATCGCCGTCACGCACGCCGTCGCCGACACCGCTGCCCGGCGCACAGAATTTTCATCAATGGGGTTCGATCACCGTCTTCAACGGACTGCCGTCTGACAGCGTACGTGCGATCGCACAAACCCCGGACGGCGTGATGTGGTTCGGAACTGACAACGGTCTTGCTCGATTTGATGGACGTCGAATGCAAAAGATCACTATCGGCAATGGCGATGTCGATCGCGTGCTTGCCCTAAAGACTTCGCAAAACGGAGAGCTGTGGATCGGGACGTCGAACGGAGCATTCAGCTACTTCCACGATCGCTTTCAGCCTGTCGATAATACTCGCGACGTTTCGATCACTGCGATACACCTAGGCACCTCCCTTCTTCTCGGAACGGACAACGGTTTCGTTCTGAGGGTCGTGGGAGACGCGCGATCACCCGTTGCCGAGCGGATCAACTCGGAGCCTATCAAGGCTACCGATGGGACATCCGTCTCCGTAACTAGTGTCCTCGAGACCGAGGGAAAAATCCTTGCGTCCACAGCAGGAAGAGGCGTCCTTGTTTTGAAGGGCAGCGAGACACAGCAGCTCGGCGACACGCCGGTTCCCGGCGGCGTTAACTCGCTGATCAGTTCGACGAGCGGACAACTGTGGGTCGGAACGGATGCGGCGAAAGGTGTCAGCGGAGTTTATTCGGCCGATCCAAACGGTGGAGGAATCAATCGTATCGTTGCTCCGACGGCTAAGGTTCTCGCCTTTGAGTTGAACGAATCCGGACTGTGGGTCGGGACCGAACGGTACGGTCTGTTTCAGATCGTCGACAGTAAGGTAAAGAAGTCGTACACCTTCGCAGATACATCCGGGGGACTTCGTTCGGACAACATCTTCACCCTTTTCACCGATCGCGAGGGCGTGCTTTGGATTGGCACAAATCGTGGAGCGAGCCGATTCGATCAGCAGGGATCGTTTCAGGAAACCGTTTCAGATATTCCGAACAGCAACTTCATTCGAACCATCTGCACGGTACCAAGCGTAGGTGAGTTTTTCTACGCCGGATCAAACCGTGGGCTGTTTCGAAGCACGGTAGATGATAAGTGGATCGAAGTTCCTGCCCTGAAAAACCGATCGGTCTATTCCGTCATGGCGCCGAATGGATCTACTGCTCTTGTAGGAACGGCCGACGGTTTATACGACCTTGCGGGAAGGAAACTTCTGGATGGGGATGTACGAAGTCTCGGGGAGCTTAATTCGCACCAGTACGCGGCGGTCTTTGGTCGCGGCGTTTTCGATATAAGTTCGGATCGGCCGCAGCTGATCTTTTCAAATGAAACCGTTACAGCTATTGGGAAGACGTCTGATCGACTTTTGATAGGGACAAACGCGAACGCGATTTATAGCTTCGATGGAAAGACCACAAAACTCGAGGTTGATTCTCTTAAGAGTGGCATGATCTGGAAGATCTCCGACTCGCAAGATGACGGCAACGCATGGATAGGCGGACAGCACGGCGTCTTTTTGTTGCGCAATGGCGCGGTTGAACAGATCATTGCCGTCGAAGATGTCCGCGACGTGTGGGCAAATCGCGACGAATTCTGGGCAGCGACGACGACGCTAGGGTTGATCCACGGTCGTCACGACGAACGATTCGGCTGGTTGTCCGTTTCTATCGGTTTTGAACAGGGCCTTCCATCCGAGAAAGCGTTTTCGATCCTTCCGATCGAAGGAGGTTTTCTCATCGGGACAAACCGCGGCGTCGTAATGTATGCACCCGGTGACATCGAACCCAAACTGATCCCAGTGCGAATTCTCAGTCAACGCGTTCACGATCTCGCAGAAGCGAAGTCGTCGATCCCGCTCGAGTATCCGCAGAACTCACTACTCGTCGAAGTCGCGGGTCAGAGCAGTCGGACGTTTCCCGAAGAATTTCAATACGCGTTTGTTTTGAAGAACTCGAAGGGCGAGGAGATCGCCCGACAACTTTCAAACGATGCGCAGTACGCGCCAACGGATCTCAAGCCGGGCGAATATGCGATCGAAGCGATCGCGTTCAATCGCGATCTGCTCGCATCGGAACCACTGACGATCTCGTTCTCGGTCGCGAGGGCTCCGTTTCCGTGGACTGCGACGGCACTGGCCGTCCTTCTCGCGCTCGCGCTAGTCGCTCTCGTGTGGGCCATCGTCGAACATCGACGCATCGTCCAACGCAATCGCGAGCTCGCCGCCGCACGTCTCGATCTCGCGAACGAAGCCGAACGCGAACGACGTCGGATCGCGCGCGATCTTCACGACCAGACGCTCGCCGATCTTCGAAACCTGATGATGACCACGGATAAACTGCCGACACCCGCTCCCGGTGTCCGGCAAGAGATCGAATCGATCTCGACCGATATCCGTCGGATCTGTGAGGACCTGAGTCCGTCGGTCTTAGAGAATGTCGGACTCGTGGCGGCGTTGGAGTCGCTGCTGAGTCGGACGATCGAGAATTCGGAATTCACTGCGGCGGAAGGTCTTGAGGAACGCATCGCATTTCCGCTGAATGTTCAATTGCAGATCTACCGGATCGCGCAGGAAGTTGTGGCAAACATCCAACGTCATTCGAACGCAAGCAAGGTTGAGATGACGATCGATGTCTCTGACGCCAATGAGTTCACGCTTGCGATTCGCGATGACGGGAATGCCTTTCACCCGGATGGTCTTGCGAAGCGCGGTCGAGGGATCTCGAACATTCGTGCCCGGGCGAATTTGATCAACGGTCGTGTCGCGTGGAAGGAATCGCGTCGGGGAGGGAATGTGTTTTCGTTGCGAGTTGGGGGAGGGAATGGTTCTGTTTAGAAATTGGTCGTCCCGCTCATGGGACAAATCCGAGGAGCCAGCCACATTAGCAGGTCAGGAAGGGCAGCTTGCTCCCGCTTCTGTTTAGTAATAGAATCTCCGACCAAACAAGTAGCCGTCTCCCACTATGGCGAAGAAATGGACTAACAAGAATCTTGCAGGTGTCCTGCACTATGTAACTGGCAACGTTGATAAGCGCCGCCCGATCTTTCGAAACGACTCAAACTGCATCGCATTCCTCGAAGAACTTCAGTCAATCAGAAAGACGTACGACTCCCGGCTCATCTGCTTCGTCGTCATGCTCGACCATTTTCACCTGATCGTCAATCTACTAGACGGGAACATTAAGAAGTGGATTCAGGAACTGAAGAGCGTTTCTGCCAGACGCCTCGTTGAAATCAATCCGCCTGGCCTCTTCGCGATTAACGAAGAGGAGAATCAAGTTTGGCAGGAGAGTTTCCATACGATGCGCTTGTGGAGCGGGTGGATGATTTGGCAGAAGATCAACTACATTCATAACAATCCCCTTAAGGCCGGGCTGGTAGATTCGGCGGGCGACTACCGTTGGTCTAGCTTCCGTAACTTCTACAATCTTGAGTCCGACGAACTTTTGTATGTAAATGCCGACTGGTGGTATCCGGATGACATGGAGAAGCGGAAGGAGGCTCAACGCAAAGGATTGCTGTCGTAATGAACGGGAGAAGCCGCCCTTCCAGACGTGCAAATGTTGCTGGCTTGACCTTGTTACCGAGCAAGCGGGAGCAAGCTGCCCTTCCTTACCTGCGAACGTTGCCGCAATCTGAGATTTGCCTCTCGGAATGTTCCCTAGAGCCACTCGTTAACATTCCCGTCCGCCTCATCTTTCATCTTCACCAAACTCATCAACACAATCGGCACGATCAACACCAATGGCGTGATGAGGACAACCAATGCATGTTTCCAGAACTCAGTCTCATTAAACGCTCCTCGCGCGAGCGGGATCCCAAGCGTCACGCCGTAGTAGATGAGTAGAGGAATCGCGATGCGACGTAGCGGGATCGCACGGTCGCGTCGATATGAGTGCGATCCCAACTTCTCACTCACCACGAACAGCAGTAGCAGAAATCCGAAATAGACAACGATGCCCTCGACTAGATGAACCTCGTCGTAATCGTATCCGAGGTCGTACTTTCGAAGCTCAAGCGCAACGACGATCCGGACCGTGTTCGCAACGATCGTCGCGACGTAGGACATCACAAGTGCGATCGGTAAATAGATCCAATTCAGATTTCGATCGCGCCACAGTTTCCCGACGGCGAGCATGACGAATGCGATGATCATGAAGTTCATCCCGGAACACGGCTGTGCGATCAGGAATGATCGATCATCGCTCAGGTAACCCGCGTTCGATTCGAATCTGAACTGCATGCCGGTGAAAAGTTCGACGAAGAATGTCGTCGGTGCGAGGATCCATCGCAGATCGTTGACGCTTGAGTTCGAGTAGAAATACTTGAGCCCGTAGGCGGCGGCTAAGGTTGTAAGGAGTTGTAAGATGCGGCGGCGTGAGTTCATGTCGGAATCCTTGCTAGTTAAGACTATTAGCCGCAGATGACGCAGATAACGCGGATCTCCTTTCGGCGGTTCTTTTTCTTCAGGAGAATCTGCGTCATCTGCGGCTAACACTCATAACCATCTCGACTCGTAATCGGGCAATGGGAGGGGAGATTGCCGTCTCCCCTCCCAGTCGGTTGCGGTCAACTATCACTACACCTCCCCGGTTCGAAAATTGAATCGTCGTTGGATCAGGACCACCGACGCGATAAGAGCCAGTATTGCCATCAGCCAGATCAACCCAGGTTCGCTCCCAATCGCCAGCTCGCTTACGCCGACCGGCAGCGGCAACGGTTGCTTAACGTCGGCCGCGTCGCCGTTCGGGTTCACAACTTTCTCCCGAACCGCGATGAACGACGTGTATCGCGTCAGCAGGTTGTACTTCAAACCCAATGACGTGATCTGCTTCACCGCATCGTCGGTGACTTCTCCGAAGCCGTAGTCGGACAATTCCGCGATCCGTGTTCGCGCCCAGAGATACCGAAGTGCGCGATTACCTTCGTCGGGTGCATACGATGCAACGTCGAGCGTCGAAACAAAATCGCCGCGACCTGACTTACCGCGCAGCTCGATCGTCCCCGATGGCGACCCGCGCCATTTTCCGAACAGTACGATCGGACGCTGTGCAAGCAGATCGGGAAACGCAGTTGGCTGCACGTCGTAGATCTCAAATCCGTTTGCGTGTACCTGGATGTCGGTCAACACCGGCGACTGGATGTATTCGCGAAACTTATCCGCGACGTCCTGTGCACGCGCCGGATCTTCGACGATGAACGGTTCACCAAGACCCGCCTTTGCGACACCCTCGATCAAGTAGCGATTAACGCCGGCACCGATTCCGAACGCGAACATGTTTGCCTCGCCTAGATTTTGTCGGATGTACTTGAACACGCCTTCCTCGACCGAGACGTAACCATCGGTGATGAGCACCAGGCTGCGCGAAACTCCGGGCTCGGTCTTCAAAGCCATCGCCTGCTTGATCGCAGGGAGTAGCTCCGTTCCACCTGCTCCGCGTTGTTGTTCGATAAGTTGAAGCGCACGCGCGATGTTCTCGCGGTTAGCGGGCAGTGGAGTATCGGACAATGCCGTCGAGTCGCCGGCGAAAAGTACGACGTTGAAAAAGTCGTTCGGGCGCATGCGGCTGATGAGGTCGTCGAGAAGCTTCTTCGAAGTATCGAGCGGAAATCCGTCCATCGATCCCGATACATCGACGACGAACACGAACTCGCGCGGGGGAATGTCAGCGACTTCCACTCGCTTCGGCGGCTGTGCCATGTAGAGAAAGAAATTTTCGCCCTCGCCCTGGTAAAGGATCAGACCCGACGCGATCTCGTCACCGGCAAGACGGTAGTGAAGAATGAAATCGCGATTACCCTGAAAACGATCCGGAGTCGCGAACGTCAGACGTGCCACACTTTCGCCGGTCCAGTCAGACTGCATCTGGTGCGACTTACATTCGAGGTCGCGAAGCGGAACACCGGCCGCGATACGCGTCGAAATATTGAAGGTGCCGGTCGGATTCTCCCCGTCCTTTGTATAGGGCGTCGCGACGAACTTGTTGTCCTCATTCGCCGACTCGGAGTTATACCTCGGTCCGACAACGGTCGGGTATACGACTTCATAAACCCCGTCAGTTGGAACAAGCAGCTCCGTATACCTCAACTCGATCTCGACACTCTCGTTCGGGATGAGGTTGGCCAGGCTCATAGTGAAGACGTTCGGCCTGGCCTGTTCAAGGAGAGACGCACTCTTACCTTCCTTCTTCGCGGCTTCAAATTCTTGCTTCGCTTGCTCGCGTTCTTTGATCTTCGCGACGATCACGTCGTCGCCGATCGTCATCCGCATTCCATAGACGGCGGCACGCGTCGACGCGGGGAAGACGTACGTCGCGTGTATCGGCCGTGTGCCTTCGTTATTATAGGTCTGGACGACGCGTACGTCGGCGATGACACCTGACACCGAGATCTCGACATGCGTGTCCTTTAGCGGAAGATGATCGACCGCGGGGTCGCCCTTTACGAAGAAGTACGGTGAAAGGGTTTTGTCCGGATTGCCTGCTTGCGAATCCGTGGTCTGTGCCACGGAGCTGACAACCGTCATCAAAATTGCGATAAAGACCGGGATAAGAAATTTCATTTCGAATCGACTCCTGTATTTCATGCAAGCGATGGTATTGGGATTCGAAAGGCGGCGGAATGTTCGACTCCACACATCCGTTCCGTAGTACCCACAGGCGGCAGACGGGGAAGGTCCCTATAGAAGCCATCCATGCGCGAGCTGCGCCCGAGATCCCTGCTGCCGTTGCGAGAGCCCACGAGGAATTTGCGTCAATCAAATCGGGCAGACTAAGATAGTCCCGTTCAAACCCGTCATTGATCCAGGAGGCATTCATGAAGAAGCTCGCTTATTTCGTCACGGTTATTACCGTGCTGCTGGCCGCAGGCGTTTCGGCCCAAACTCCAACTAAAGTCGAGAGCGTAGAGGTAAAATCGCCGGCTGCTGAAGCAGAGGTCGGAAAGCCATTGAAGTTCTCCGCGGTCGCAAAAGACGGAGCGGGCAAGGCACTCGCCGATAAACCGAGCACGTGGTTCGCGGCACCGTTCGACCTCGCTCACGCGCAAGAGGACGGCACCGTCACATTCTTCCAACCTGGCGAAGTCCTCGTCGGCGCGATCGTTGGTGGGAAAGCGGGCTTCACAAAGATCATCGTGAAGACGATGCCCGTCGCGAAGGTCGATATCAATTCGCCGAAGCATTCGCTCGTTGTTGGCGGACGGACGAAACTGAGCGCCGTGGCGAGTTCATCGAACGGCGATCCTCGGAAGGATGCGGTCATCGAATGGAGCTCGGCCAGTCCATCGATCGCACGCGTCGATGCGGCGGGTCTCGTTACTGCGGTCGCACCCGGCACGGCGGTGATCACCGGCGCGACCGGAACGATTAAGTCGAACGTCACTGTGACGGTGGCTGCGAGCGGTGTAACGGCTATCTCTATCGATCCCGGGTCGACAAAAACGCGCACCGGCGATGTGGTGCGGCTGAACGCAAAGGCGACCGGTGCGGGCGGCGGGTTTGATAATTACGCGGTGAGTTGGTCGGTTGAAGGTAGCGGCGCGCAAGTCTTTCCGGATGGCGGCTTTGTCGCTGAGCTTCCGGGTACGTACGTCATCACTGCAACGCACGGAAATCTGCAGGCGAGTTCATCGATCGTGGTCGCACCGCGCAATGCCGAGCGAAGTCTCGACATCATCGGCCATGTGCTCACGAAGGACATCGTCGAGGGTGAGGGCATCGTCGTTCAGGCCGCCGAGCAATGGATCTTCGGCAACTACGCGTATGTCTCGACGATTCACGACAAGCTTCTCGTCTACGACATTACGGATCCCGCGAAACCTACATTGACCGACACGGTCAAGGTCGACGCACGCACGATCAACGACGTGAGTACGACGGCCGATGGCAAGATCGGAGTCATCACGCGCGAGGGGGCGTCGAATCGAAAGAACGGCATCGTCTTTCTCGACACTTCGGACCCGGCCCATCCGAAGATCATCAGCGAGTACACGCTGACCGTCACCGGCGGCGTGCACAGCGCGTTCATCGACGGACACTACGTCTATCTCACCGACGACGCGACGGGCTCGATGCGCGTTATCGATTTCAAAGACGTAAAGAATCCGAAAGAGGTCGCACGCTGGCAGGTTGAAAGCAGTGCCGTGACGACGTTCAAGACGAAAGAAGGCGAGGAGATCGCCGGACGCTATCTTCACGATCTGCAGGTGAAGGACGGGCTCGCATATCTCGCATACTGGCGCGACGGCATGATCGTTCTCGATGTCGGGAATGGAATAAAGGGTGGAAGTCCGGAGAAGCCGACGCTTGTCAGCCAGTTTCGATTCAATCATCACGAGCTTTACGGAAACGGTTGGCTCGCCGGAACGCACTCGGTATTTCGCTATAAGAATTACGTGTTCGTCGGTGATGAAGTGTTCCCGCCGATCTTCGACATCCAGGGCAAGAGTCGAATCCCGGTTCGCGGGATCGTGCATGTAGTCGACGTGTCCGACATCGCGAATCCGCGAAAGGTCGCCGAGTACTCCGTGCCCGAGGCCGGTGCGCACAACATGTGGGTCGACAACGACATGCTCTACATGGGTTATTACAGCGGCGGCGGTCGCGTGCTGGATGTGTCGGGTGAGCTGCGTGGCGAGTTATACCGACAAGGCCGCGAGATCTCGCATCTATGGGGCGGTCACGCCGAAGGTTTTCGCGCGAACTTACCGTTCACGTGGGGAGCTCAACCGCACAAGGGGATGATCTTTTTCAACGATATCAACTCGGGTCTGTGGATCGTGAAGTTAGGCGGGGCGAAGTTTAAGGGTTCGACAACGGAACCTGGACAGTGAGGGTTGAAGTCAGGGTTTGTAGCAGTGATTTAACCGCAGATGACGCAGATCGCGCAGATCCCTAAAAGAGAATCTGCGTGATCTGCGTCATCTGCGGTTAATTGCGCTTGGGAATTACAGTCTCAATCATTTACGCGGCTCTTCCATCCTCAAGAAATCAATCCCGGCCGCCTCGCTCGGGACATCGACTGTCGCGACGGTCTTCAATGACACAAGGTCAATTATCTCGACGGTGCCCGGTTCCGAGCCGATACCTTCTACGGAGATGAACGCATAACGATCGTCAGGCGAGACGACTGCGCCGTGGAGGACTTTTCGCTTTGTCTTTAGTCGAACAAGTTCCTTCTTCGTCGCGAGATCGAATACCGACACCGACTGATCGCGCTTGTTTGTTGCGATCAGCCGACCATTCTTCGTTATCGCAAGGTTGTAGACTCCCGCACCCGCCGGAATGCGTGACTTAACTTTCCACGTCTTGACATCTACCTCAACGACCTCGCTCGACGCATTGCATGCGACATAGACCGACGCACCATCAGTTGATGGCTGAGCCCACGTCGGCGAGCACGAGATATCGCCCGGCTTTGGCGGTTCCATTCCGTGTCCACCGGCACCGTGTTGATGTTGAGGTGTCGGAGTCGCAGTTGGGGTTGATCGCATCACAGACGGGGCCCCGATCATCCCCATCTCCTTTCCCTTCGTTAGCATAAAGTGTCGCGAGACTTTCAGCGTTGCGGTGTCGATCTCGACTAGCATGTCGTCCATCATGCACGCCGAGTAATGTTTCGTACCCTGCGGATTGAGACGTGAGCCATGCGGCATCGTGCATGTTGTGATACGTGCGATCTCCATCATCGGCTCGGTCGCGACAACTGAAACCGATGACGGAACCATGTCTCCATGAAGGTTGAAATTCACGACAAAGAGAAACTCGCCGTTCCTTGTGACGTCCATCGTCGCGGGGAACGAGCCGAGCGGCACACGACCGAGAACGGCATCAGTCGCGGCGTTGTACTTCCAAACTGAACCGTTCGGTCGCCCATTAGAAAGCGAAACGTAGTAGAACTTTTTGTCCTGTGAGATCGCGATGCCATGCGGACCATCTATGTCGGTCGGCATGCTGCCCGTGTCGAAGGAACGCACAACCTTCGCGCCTTCGGAGCCAAAACGTATAAGCGTTATTTTGTCGGCGGATTCCGAGAGGACGTAGACGAGATAGCTCGCATCTCGCGCTTGCGCCGTCGCGAAAGCAACGAACGCGAGAACAACAACCAGGCTGCGAATCAATACCATGACACGATTATACGCAGGACAGTTCTCTTCAGTGGATAGTTATAAGTGACAAGTGGATAGTGGCGATAACTTGTCACTATCCACTTAAAACTATCCACTGAAGAAATTGAGCTGACGTTCTTAGAGCGGTCTACGGTCAGCCGTCATCACCGCTGTAGTCCAAACCGCCGCACCGATCAAACCGGCGACGACGTCCGTCGGATAGTGAACACCGATGTACGCACGCGACATCGCGATCAGAAAAATAAGGACGCCCGCGAACATCCAGACACCGGCTTTTGCTGCTGGCGTCTCGAACCGTTTGCTGACGATCCACGCGATCGAACCGTAAAGGCACAGCGCGCCGATCACGTGACCACTCGGATAACTGAAACTCTCCGCTGCGGGATAATTCAATAAAGCCGCCGGCCTCGGACGTTCGAATAACCATTTGAATCCGTGATGAAGCGCGGCTTGTCCGGCCATCAAGATCACGAACAACACAAACGGCCGGAACCATCGATAAACCAGAAAGAGCACTCCGGCGATGCACCCAACGATAATTAGATAAAGCGTCGAACCGAGTTTTGTCAGCGTGAGTAGGAGCGACGTCCACATCGGCGACTGGATCTGCCGCATCGCGTACCGGATGTTTGCATCGAAGCCGGAGACGACGTTTTTATACGGTCCGGTCACCAGCCAGCCGAACGCCGCAAGGACGGCTGCGGCCAACGCAAACCCAACTACCACGCGAACTACCGTGTTTTCCCGAAACCGTCTGGCGGTTGTTCCCATCGCAAACACGCTATCATGCCCCGTCTTTTACTTGAAAGCGCGGGTGAATCGGAGCATGCTTAGCCCTACAGAGAATGAGGCCATGAATCGCACGAGACTTATCCATAGACTCGGCCCGATCGTCATTCTCGCAAGCATGGCCGGAATGACGCTGGGTCAGGAGGTCGCCCCCGAGACCACCGTAACCGAAACAAACCGAGCGGAGTTCTTCGCGAAGTTTGCGGTAGCCGACTACGATGCTCCCCTGCCCGAAAACCCCGACGAGCTTGCTCAACGCCGGATCAAGGGTCAACGCTACGACAACAGCAGTTGGGTCGCGAAGAATCCGAATCCCGATGCGGATTATGCCCGACGCTCCCTGGCGATCCAACCAATTTCTGCATTCCCGATCGAAGACAGCGATGTCGTCGTTATCGGTCTTGCGATCGGCGTCTCCGCATATCTCTCAAACGACAAGACCGGTGTTTACTCCGAGTACACGATAAGAGTCGAACAGGTCCTGAAAGACGGAGGCTCGCGTAACTTGATGGCGGGCTCGACGATCACGATGGATCGGGCCGGTGGAGCAGTCCGATATCCGGACGGTCACAAGGTCGCGTATTTTATCGCGGAGAGGAAGCTGCCGGTGGTTGGGACGATGTACGCTCTGTTTCTACGAGACGACAAGCGTAGTAAGAGCTTCGACATCGTTACGCTTTATGAGTTGAAGCGGGACAGCGTAGTGCCGGTCGACTCGGGCTATTCGTTCGAGGAGGTCCGCGGGATGACGAAAAGCGCCTTCATAAAGACCGTGCAGGAAAAGGTCGTCAAGCGTTCGGACGACTAGACTCCGCCTTCTAACCAATCGAAGTGGGCATCCGGCAGTCGACGCGGGTGCCCTTTCTATTTTTCATGTGCGATCAGCAATCGCCAGACGCTTCAAAACGCCGTAGATTCCGGGCCCGAGCCCCAGAAACAAAGGTCATTGGGAGGCGGGAGCCTGTAATTTCTGACAGTTGTTGCCGTTCCCACTTTCAAGCCAAAATTGTTAAATCAAATTTTGTCTGCCTTTCCCCATGTAACGGCATTATCGAGCATTCGCTGGCAAATTCGACAAAGGGACGAACAAGGAACAAACAAGTTAACGCCTGCAATATGATTATCGAATCACCGTTGGAACTGATCTTTCGTGATCTGTTTTACCGCCTTCCGGCTTTTGCCGGAGGTCATGACGTATTCCTCAAACTAGAAGGTTTCAATGTCAGCGGATCCATAAAAGTTAAGACGGCCATCGCATTGGTCGAAGACCTCGAAGAGCGGGGGCTCGCAACGCCTGGCGAAACCGTAATTGTCGAATCTTCATCAGGGAATCTCGGACTTGCTCTTAGTGTGGTCTGCGCGATCAAAGGCTATGAGTTCATCTGCGTCACCGATCCCAATG
>DATEOJ010000183.1:0-8638 GCA_035274235.1 Pyrinomonadaceae bacterium | reverse complement strand
AGGTCGGAACTTATCTGAACCTCTTCCCTCCCGGCAAGTTGCGAGACAAGAACGACGTGAACTTGCCGGATGCCGCAACACGATCGTTTTGGCTCAACGGCTCAGCGTGGGAGTATCCGAATTTCGAGAATGCGGAGACGTTTGTAAATCGCTTGATAAGGCGCGGGTTGGTATCGGTCGATCCTGTCGTCACCGATGTCTTAAAAGGCCGGCCGTCCGAGCTGACCACCCGAACCGCGCAACGGAGGTTTTTACGGACCACCGGTCTGACGCATACCACCATCGAGCAGATCGAGCGTGCCCGACACGCAACATTGCTTCTAAAGCAGGGGCATTCGATCCTCGATGTCGTTTTCGAAACCGGTTACTACGATCAAGCTCATCTCACACGTTCGCTAAAGCATTTCGTCGGTCAAACTCCGACGCAGATAATCCGCGCCGAGGAGCAATTGTCGTTTTTATACAAGACCGAACCACGCTGACCGTATTACGGTGTGACTATGACAAACGAAACAGTTATGCCAATTCTTACCCAGCCAGTTACCAGAGCTCAGTTTTGGGCCGGTGCGATCATCGCCGGACTTATCGTCGCCTTTTTTATTTTTGACGCTGTTTCGAAACTGCTCCAGGTCGAGGCGGTGATAAAGGCGTCAGCACAGCTCGGCCTTCCCGCGAGCGCGGCACCGGTGATAGGTATTCTCTTGCTCGTCTGCACGTTGATCTATGTGATACCGAAAACATCGGTGCTCGGCGCGATTCTGCTCACCGGTTATCTCGGCGGAGCGATCGCGATCCATGTGAGAGCGGAGAATGGGGCGTTCCCGATTCTTTTTTCATTTACGTTCGGAGTGCTGGTGTGGGTATCCCTCGTTCTGCGTGAGCCGCGGTTGTTGAAGTTGATCCTGATGAGGGAGTGGTGACGCGGCTTGCCGCAATGCATTGCGGTCAGGCTTTGCCTGACCGGCAGACGCCCCCCCATTCGGAGGCTATGCCTCCAATGGTCACGAACTCCGCCATTGAATCTTGTCGAGATCTACTTCCAATGGTTCATCCTCGCAGCTCCTGCCATGAAAGATGCGTGCGCTAGACCATCGCCAGTCATCAGGATGGTCAACGAACCCAGCTCGGACCGGATTCAAATGTGTGTATTGTATCCGCTGTCGCAGCATAAGCTCACTCCACAGCAATCGCGTATCCGGATGGTGATCCCAGAGCGAATAGGAGGACCCGTCTGACCTGGACACTCGAAGTTTCCTTAGTGATTCGTCCTTACCTTTAGATTTCAGGTGATCAATGACACGTCTGCTAACGATTCCGTTAATGAATCGATGACCGCCGTGCGTCGCGGGCAAGCCGCCGTTGCGTGCAGGCATAGCCTGCGGAGTTCTTGAGCGGCTCCCGGTCAGGCAAAGCCTGACCGCAGTGCGTTGCGGCGAGCCGCGAAGAACCGCATATCCAACGTCATTCGCTAAGCGAGCTTTAGCGAGTGCACACCTCCATACATTACCCCCTTCCCTCCTTTGATATCCTTAATGCATCTTAAAAATTCGAGAGGTTTCTAAACTAACTCGCCTAAGGATGCTGATGGGTCGCTTGGGAAAGCTACCGGGATACCCTCGAGGCGTTAAAGTCGCAGCCGTGGCTCAAGTGATTGCACTCGGGGGTATAATGGGAAACGATATCCCGACAACCGGAGGCCCGCGATGAGAGTTCTATTCCGCGCATCGATTTTCGTACTCCTGATCTCAACGTTCTCCTTCTCTCAGGAACCGGTTCCCATCCTCAAAGCGCAGTGGAAACGAACTGTCGTCCGCGCACAGCAAGCGGAAGTAACCGGAAGCGGGCCGGTCACGCCGGTGATGCCTGAGACGAAGTACTTTCAACGCAAAGCGCGCGAGGCCAGGACCGACAATCCGATGGACCCAAATACGGAGAGTATGGAAGGCCGCAGCCGCGCCATGGATAAAGCAGTAAAAGAATCGCGTACGGCTCAGACCGATAATACAAAGGGCTACTTGTACACAGCCGAGATGCGGAACGACACCGGCTCTCCGATCAACATCGTGTTTTGGGAGTTTAAGTTTGTCGAGATCGCCCGACCAAGCAATGTCGTCCGACGACAGTTTCTCTGCGGCGGTGAATTTAAGAACGGCGATACGAAACAGTTTTCCGTTTTCAGTACGCACGGTCCGAGCGATGTGATCGGGGTTGATAGTCTGGGTAAAGGTGACGAAAACCTTTTCACGGAATCCTTTCAGGTAAACCGGATCGAGCTCGCAGATGGAACGATCATCCAACGCGACAATTGGAAATACACGGATGTGAAGGACGCGGTGCATCGAGCAACATCGACGCCCTGGGGCAGCGAAGTCTGCCGCGCTTTGTAATCTCTGGACAGCCCACGCCAAAACCTCATACGCATTCTTCAGAACGCCTACTCGGGCGAGATCGCTGCCGCGTTCGCCTATCGCGGGCATTGGAGATCTCTCAAACCCTCACCTGAAAAAGAAAGGATAAAAAAGATCGAAGCCGAGGAGTGGCATCACCGCGAGCGCGTCGGACGGTGGATCGAGTTACTCGAAGCGAAACCGCGACGGATCCGCGAAGCGGTGTTCTGGACGATCGGACGTGTCCTCGGCGTGTCGTGTCATGTGTCCGGATGGTTCATGCCGATGTACTTCGCGGGTCGTCTCGAGAGTGGAAACGTGATCGAGTATGAAGACGCCGCCGCGTTCGCGAAGGAACTTGGTATGGACGAATGCGTCACGGACCTTCTCGATATGGCTCGCGTCGAACTCGAGCACGAAGTCTTTTTCCGCGATGTGGTCGCGGGACACCGCATGCTTCCGCTAATGAAGAAAATATTTTCCTGGAGTTAAAGTCGGAACCGGCCTAAACCGGCGCGCGTAATCCCCTTCGTCAGAAAGTTCCCCCACAATTTAATTTAGCGAGGTGGAACTATGCCCGATAGCAAGATGACACCGGTGTCGGCGAACGAACGGCTTGAGATCGTCGACGTCCTTCGCGGACTCGCTGTCTGCGGAATTCTCGTTGGCAACGTGCAGTGGTTCTCCGGTTACGGAATGGTGCCGCCATCTATCGCTGAGGCGCAATCGACCGTCAATCAGGTCGTACACTTCCTCGTTCATTTCTTCGTCGAGGGAAAGTTCTACTCGATCTTCTCCTTCCTCTTCGGTTTCGGATTCGCGATGCAGATCGCGCGTGCGGAAGAACGCGGCGATACAAAGGCGACGGTTTTCAAACGCCGGCTCTTTTGGCTGCTCGTAATCGGACTTCTTCACGCATACCTGCTTTGGGCCGGCGACATTGTCAGCATCTACGCGCTGATGGGATTCATTCTCCTGCTGTTCAGACATAAGACTAATGAATCGCTTTTAAAATGGTCGGTCGCGATGATGATCGTGCCGATAGTGACTTACATTCTGTTATACACGGCGTTCATCGCGTTCGCTCCGCCCGATACTGCGGCCAACATTCAGGCTGAGCAAACGGCCGGATGGTATAGATCCGTCGCGACCGTTACACAAAGCAGCTATATCGACATTCTCACGAATTACAACCGCGACTACGTGATCGGCCGATACATGGGTTTGTTCTTCCAGATGCGCTTACCAAAGATCCTCGCGATGTTCTTGCTTGGGTTCTACGCGCATCGGATCGGTATCTTTCAAAACTTGGACGCACATAGAGGCCTGCTAAAGAAAGTGCTCGGCTACGGACTCGTGCTGGGGATCATCGGCAACATCATGATGGCGGGACTCGCCGGAAACGAGGCGCCATTTCCACCGTCGCCGTCGGGTGCTCTTGGTGTGATCGGATATGCGTTCGGAGTACCGGCGCTCGCGCTCGGTATCATCGCGGGCGTAACACTCCTGTGGCAAATCGATTCGTGGAAACGACTGCTCTCGGTAGTCGCACCCGTCGGCCGAATGGCCCTTACGAACTACCTGATGCAGACAGTCATCTGCGTCACCTTGTTTTATGGATATGGATTTGGGATGTTCGGGACGATCGGTGCGACGAAAGCGACGATGATCGCCCTTGGGATATTTGTGGTCCAGATCGCACTGAGCAATCTTTGGCTCAGATACTTTAAGTACGGACCGGTGGAATGGATCTGGCGACAACTAACGTACAAGCAGCGACTCGCGATCCGGCGCGAACGCTACGCCTGAACGCCGATCTCAGATGTCTTTGAGCGGAACCACTCGACGAACTTTGGAATGCCGTCTTCGACCTTTGTCGTCGGGTTGTAATCGAGAAGGCGTCGAGCCTTTGAGATATCGGCGAAGGTGACCGGAACATCGCCGGGCTGCATCGGCTGTCTATCGATGATCGCCTCGATCCCGAGACTCGCTTCGATCAACTCGATCAAACGCGACAACTCTGTCGTCTCCGACTCCCCGAGATTAAATACCTCGTGCATCGAACCGTCGTACTCCATCGACGCACGAACACCCTGGATAATATCGTCGACATACGTGTAGTCACGTCGCGTCGTGCCATCGCCAAAAACCTGGATCGTTTTTCCGCTTGCGATCAACTTCGTAAACTTGTGGATCGCGAGATCGGGTCGCTGACGAGCTCCGTACACGGTGAAGAAGCGCAAACAAACTGTGCGGATATCGTAGAGGTGCGAATAGGTGTGGCAGATCAGTTCGCCCGCGGCCTTCGTCGCGGCATACGGTGAGATCGGCTGAAAGATCCGATCGTCTTCGGAGAACGGCACTTTGCTGTTGATCCCGTAGACGCTCGACGACGAACCAAAGACAAACTGCTTCACGCCATGTTTCCGCGCCAGCTCAAGCAAGTTGAGCGTGCCGTTGATGTTTGTTTCGGCGTAAAGTTTCGGCTCGCTCAACGAAGGTCTTACACCGGCCCGAGCAGCGAGGTGAACGATACAGTCGAACTCGTGGTCATCGAAAACTTGTCCGAGCTTTCCCGCATCGCGGATATCGGCCTCGATAAATTCGTAGTTCGGATTCGAAGCGACGTTATCGATGTTCGATCGCTTGATCTCAGGAGAGTAGAAGTCGTTCAGGTCGTCAACGACAACCACACTGCAGCCGACTTCGCGGAGCAAAGAATCAACTAAATGCGAGCCAATAAAGCCGGCTCCACCTGTAACTAAAACTCTTTTTGAGGGCATTTATACGACGGAGACGACTGAGGTCGTCGTGCAACCGAAAAATATCATATCGTTTACGCTGGGCAAAGTAGGGCGTGAGAAGATAAGCTAGGTTTCTTGCCGGAATACAGGCTCGCACCTCCGGGTTGTCGGGCGGATTATCAGATCAAAAAGATCAAAAACTTTGAGGTAACCATGAGACTCCTATCACGTATTTTTCCACTGCTCATCGTTGTGATGGTTGCATCCCAAGCTCTGTTTGCTCAGGCGTTTGACCGGATTGAACGCGAACGCTTCAAGAGCATGCTGAACAACATCAAGAACGCGGTTAAGAAAAACTATTACGACACCAACTATCACGGTATCGACGTCGATGCGCGTTTTCAAAAAGCGCAGGCTCGCCTCGATGAGGTGACATCAACGGGCCAGGCAAACGCCGTTATCGCGCAAGCGTTGATCGATTTTAACGATTCGCATCTTTACTATCTCCCCCCGCCGACGACCGTGGATGTGCAGTATGGCTTCCGCATCAAGATGATCGGCGATGGCGCATTCGTCACATCCGTAAAGCCGAAAAGCGATGCGGAGAAGAAGGGTCTGAAAGCGGGTGACCGGATACTTTCGTTCGAAGGATTTAATCCGAGCCGAAAGGAACTCTGGAAGATGATCTACTTCTACTACACGCTCAGCCCGCGGACGAAGGTTCGCTTGGGTGTGGTTCATGCGAACTCGACCGAGCCCGTCGAGATCGAGGTCGCCGCAAAGATGACGCAGAAGAAGCGCACGTTGGATCTAACCAACTATTTTGATGTGAACGATCTCTTGCGTGACATCGAAGACTCCTCGCGCGATCTGTATTACTTGGCGAACGCGGGCAATACCGCGATGTGGAAATTGGTGACGTGGGCAGCAGAGCCCACTGAGATCGCGGCGGTCATGCAATCCAAGATCACGAAAGACCAGAATCTGATCCTCGATCTGCGGGGCAATGGCGGCGGTTATGTAAAGAGCCTTGAAGCCGTATCCGGTTACTTTTTTGAGAAGGACATGAAGATCGCCGACCGGAAGGGGCGGCCGGATCAGACGAAAGAAAATCAGCCGATGATGCTAAAGGGTAAGGGCCCTGACGCGTTCAAAGGTAAGTTGATCGTGCTGATCGATAGCCAGTCGGGGTCGGCTTCAGAAATCTTCGCCCGTCTCATCCAGATCGAGAAACGCGGGATCGTCCTCGGTGACGTTTCGGCCGGAGCTGTGATGCAGTCGATTAGATACCCGTTTACGTTGGTGGCCGGTATCGATCGCGAGGTCTATTACGCGGCGAGTGTCACGAATGCCGACGTCATCATGAGTGATGGCAAGAGCGTCGAACATGTCGGCGTTATCCCCGACGAACTGATCATTCCAACCGGAAGCGATCTGCTCGCGGGTCACGACCCCGTACTTGCACGTGCACTGGAACTCCTCGGGACGAAGACAACATCAGCCGAAGCCGGCAAGGTCTTCGAGAGAGCGAACAGGTGGGAAGATAACTAGTTGAGGAACCGCTGCCGGGCGTGGTAGCGGTGAAGTATCTCTTCGAGAAAACCCTCGTAAGAAAACGTGGCGAGATCGTAGTTCGGCTTTAGCTTGTACATAAGCGGGAGTGCGATCCGCCAGGCCATCCAGATACGTTGCCGATCGGTGAGATCCCATCGCCGTCGGAGAAAGCTCTCGACAACTTCAATTTCCGACGCGGAAATCGCCGTCACGTTTGCCGTGAATTCTGTTCGCTTCTGTACGCGCCGGAAGGCTGCGTCGGCGATAGGATTGGAGAACGTCTCCGCGAATGTCGGGGCCTCGTCGGTGCGTTCGCGAATTACAACCGTGCCGGCAAAGATGTCGCCTACCCGCTGATCACGATTGTTGAGAAAGATGACGATGAGTCCGACCGAGTAGATCGGGATGAAGAATCCGGGTACTGCGTCAAAGACGCGAAGCAGATTTCGCGCGATCGCTTCCCAGAGAGTTATGGGTCGTCCGTCTTCGCGTATGACACGAAGTTTTAGAAGACGCTTGCCGGGTGTCTGACCGTCCCACAACCATTCGAAGATCGTAAAGTATCCGGCGAAGATAAGGAACAGGATGAGGATCATTATCGCGATCGTCCATTTCGGCATCTCGCGAAGCAGACCGATGTCCTCAACGATTCCCCCATACCCCGATATCGATATAAAAAGCCACGCCACCGCGAAGATCGAGAAGTACTGGATAAAGTGGTCGATGGCGGCCGCAAGAAAACGATTCCCTATCGACGCAAGCGCAAACGCCAGCGGAACGCGTTCGGGCGTTTCGATGACGAGGGTCTCTTCTGTTTCGATTATTGCGGAAGACACTGGCGTCTAGGATACGGGACACAAGAGACGGGAGACAAGAGAACAGGAGAAGAGCCGAGTCCTGTCTCGTCTCCTGTCTCCCGTCTCCTGTCTCCCGTCTCCGGCCCCCTTCTTCCCCTCCGGCTTGTCATCCTCGTCCTCGGTTTTTATACTGTCGGGGGCGGCGTTGCCGCAGGGTCACGAATGTTACAGCCAAAAACCACCCGAGGACAGGTCAATGCCAAAGGCTTTCGCTTCGCTATCGTCGTCAGCCGGTGGAACGACTTTCTGACATCGAAGCTGCTCGAGGGAGCTCTTGACGCACTGGAATCGACCGGTGCCGACGAGGGCTCGATCGAAGTTTTCAAGGTCCCCGGTTCGTTCGAATTGCCGTTGACTTCGCTCAAGGCAGCACAGTCCGGAAAGTTCGATGCAGTCATCGCGATCGGTGTCGTGATCCGCGGTGAGACTCCGCATTTCGATTATGTCGCCGGTCAGGCGGCGAGTGGGATCGCACAGGCGGGAATGCAGTCAGGCATTCCGGTAATATTTGGTGTGGTGACGACGGAGACCGTCGAACAGGCGATCAATCGCTCGGGCGTTAAGTCCGGCAACAAAGGTTACGAAGCTGCGATGTCCGCGGTCGAGTTGGTGAATCTACACCAGCAGATGGCGGCAGACAGCGAAAACAAGGAAAAGGGTCAAGACAAAGTTTTTCCGCATGTCGTTTGAAAAGGAAGGAAAGAGTTCCGGCACTCGCCGCAAGGCTCGTGAATGTGCGCTGCAGATGTTGTTCGCTGCCGACGTAGTGAAGAATACGGGTCTCTTCTCTGTCGACGAGTACTGGCGGGAGCTCGGGGATAACGAGTTTGACGACAAGACAAAGGACTTCGCAAACAACCTCGTCGAAGGCACTCTCAAAAACAACGAACCGATAGACGATCGGATCCGCACGCGGGCCGAGCATTGGCGTATCGAACGTATGGCGATCGTCGATCGTAACGTTCTGCGTCTGGCGGTTTACGAATTTCTCTACGAAGACACTCCGCACACGGTCGTGATCAATGAAGCTCTCGAGATCGCACGTCGGTTCTCGACCTTCGAAGCGACCCAGTTCATCAACGGCATCCTCGACGCG
>DATEOJ010000182.1:0-8491 GCA_035274235.1 Pyrinomonadaceae bacterium | reverse complement strand
CGCCCTTCGTTGCAACTGACCTGCCACCTATCTCGATCCTCGATTACTTCAGACTTTTGTGCAAAAACTTGATGATCTTATACCCATCAAGATAGACCCACGGCTTTTCGCCAAGCGTGTAGTGCCCGCATGGTATCGCGGCCTTGCTGTGTTTGATCTTGTGCCGACGCAGCGCACGCATCGTGTCGCGGGATAGCTCGACCGGGAAACTCAGATCGTAGAGCGTGTAGATATATCGCTGCGGCCGCGGCTCCTGCGCCGCGAGCTTTTCCATGTACGCCATCGGCGAGACGGGCATCCAGTACTCGCGTAACTCATCGAGATCGATGTTGTCCCCAAAACCGTTGCGGACGTGATATGTCGAGAGCCCATGCCATGTGACGTCGGCCATATAACCCGACACGTGATTGAAGACCGCGGCGTCGATGTCGAAGTCATGAACGAACGCGAGGAAGGCGACGCACGAACCAATGCTAGTCCCAACTATCCCGACCTTCTCGTAACCTTGCTGCTTCAACCACGCCACACACGCACGAGTATCAGCCACCGCCTGACGCACCGACTGCAGCGAACGTCCGACATTCGGTGCGACAAGATAATCCGCACGCTCCAACTCCGGCGGCATCCGCTCTTCGTGATAGGGAAGTGTGAGTCTTACTGCGGAGTGTCCGACCTTATTGAAGAATTTACAGAGATCGAAATACGTCCCGGCTTTAGCGTTCCAGTGCGGAAGAACGATGACCGCGGCGCGGTGACTTTCGTGTGGGAAGTAGGTTGCGTATGCAGTGTTGTTTTCGACGGACGGAGTTGTGACGGAGCTAGTCCATGTGAGGCGAGACAAGTCAGTACCGGAAGCGGTAGCGATCGCGTTTCGCTTCATTGCCTCAGACTTTTGGGGTGACCCAGTCGCTAACGCTCCCGGTACTGACACTTGGCTCCAGCTCGTCGACGTGAAGTCAATGTTCTTCGGAATCGAGAAGTACCCATCACTCGTCTCGATCGCCTTCTTCGCAAACTCCGAGAACACCTTGTGCGGATCTTCCTCGTCCCGTTCATGACCGATAAACTCCGTTCCCCATTCGAACGGTCGAACGTGACGGTTATCGTTTAGCATCGCGAGATGACGCTCGCGTTTATGCATGTATCGTTTGAGCATTTTGTCCGAAGTCGGTCGTCGGTGGTCAGTAGTTCGAGGGCGTAGCGAATATTAGCCGCAGATGACGCAGATTACGCAGATCAAGACTGATTAAAGCAAATCTGCGTTATCTGTGTCATCTGCGGCTAATATTCGCTACGCCCCCGGAACCAACTACCACTTCACGCCGCCGCCGCCTGCGCCTTCTCAACTATCCGTTCGTAGAACGAGATGTACTGCGGGATGATCTTGTCCGATCCATAGCGTTGCAGCGCGAGCTCGCGACCTTTCTCGCCAAACGCGCGGCGAAGGTCTTCATCCTTTGCCAGACGGAGTGCGTCCTCGCTCATCTTCTCGACATCGCCGACATCGCTCAGGTAACCAGTCTCACCTTCGCTCACGACTTCCGGAATTCCACCGATTCGCGTCGCGACAACCGGCATCTCGCATGCTTGCGCCTCGAGTGCGGCGAGACCAAACGATTCGAGTTCGGACGGAAGCAGAAACACATCTGAGACACCGAGGTAGGTCGGAATGTTCGCCTGCTTCCCGACAAAGAGAACGTGTTCTTTTACATTCAACTGCTCCGCGCGATAAACGGCCGCTCCGCGTTCCGGTCCATCACCAACCATAACGAGACGAGCGTTTCCACCTTTCGAGCGAACGCGAGCAAGTATCTCGACACAATCGACCGGACGCTTTACCGCGCGAAAATTCGAAACGTGCGCGAGCAGCGTCTCGCCGTTCGGCGCAAGCTCATCGCGTAGAGGCGACTCAGGCTGACGTCGGTAGTGACAACCGCAAATAAAATTCGGGATGACTTCGATGTCGTCGAAATCGAATGTCTCGATGGTCGCTTGTTTGAGAAACTTTGATACCGCCGTCACGCCATCCGACTGCTGCAACCCGTAACGCGTGATCGGGAGATAAGATCGGTCGGCACCAACAAGCGTGATGTCGGTACCGTGAAGCGTCGTGATCACCGGGACGTATCGTTTTTGTTTGATCGACTCGCGTGCGAGGATCGCGCTTATCGAGTGCGGGATCGCGTAGTGAACATGAAGCAGATCGAGCTTCTCCGCTCGCGCGACTGTCGCCATCTTTGTCGCAAGCGCGAGGTCGTACGGCTGATGCTCAAAGAGCGGGTACGTCATCATCTCGACCTCGTGAAAGTGCACGCGATCGTTTAACTCAGTGACACGCGTCGGCAGGACGGACGAAATGAAATGGACGTTATGCCCGCGTTCAGCGAGGTCGCGTCCCAATTCCGAGCCGACTATCCCGCTTCCACCGTATGTCGGATAAACCGTAATTCCTATGTTCATGGACTATTGAATCGTATCACGGCGGGTTAGCTCGGCTGAATCGGGTCCGTCAGGTGATTTAGCCGCAGGTGACGCGGATTGCGCAGATAAAACAAAAACTCCCCTCCTTGTTTAGGAGGGGTGCCGAGGCTTTGCGAGGCGGGGTGGTAGTTAAGAAGAATCAGATTCTGTTGGACTACCATCACCCCCGGTCTTCCGATATGTCGAGATCCACCCCTCCTAAAGTTTTGTTTTATCTGCGTAATCTGCGGCTAACCCCGCTAACGCCGGCGCCTTACAAGATAAACCACTCCCTTATTGTCGTCGGTAAACAAGAATGAATCCGGCCCGAGTTTCATGATGTCGCACGGGCGGCCGTTAATCGTCTTGCCTTGCAGAAAGCCAGTAACGAGGTCCTGCAGCCGTTGACCTTTTCGCATCACCACGATCTTGTAGCCACGACCGATGTCTTTATTGGTCGAGCCGTGCAGCGCGACGAGGAACGCGTTCTTCAACACTGCGGGCGACTCCGCGTCGTCGAAATAATCGAACCCAAGTGCAGAACTGCGCGCGGGGAAAGACGCGTATGGTCGTTCGACGCCGGCGCATCCACCACGACGCCTGATCTTTGGGTCCGCAAATATTCGACCGTTGCTCGAATGACAAAACGGCCATCCGAAATCGAACGGCTTCGCGATCGTCGTATTCGTTTGGGCGATCGAATAGAACGTTTCATCCGGTCGCGTGACGCCGAGATGATCGCTTCCTTGATTGGTCGCAAACAGCACGTTGCCGATCCACTTTAGTCCGACCGCATTTCTTAACCCGTGAGCGATCTCGCGCTGACCGGTTCCGTCGACGTACATCTCGATCACGCTCGCTCGCACCGACTCTTTTTCGACGCACGAGTTACAACTCGACCCGACGGAAACATACAACTTGCCGTTTGGTCCGAACGCGATCGTCCGTGTCAGATGCCATCCGCCGTACTTATACGACAAACCGTAATCCGGAAATGTCGCGAGTGTCTGCGGATCGGTGTCGGTCGGTTTCTCTTCGCCGGCTCGAAATTTCCGACGCGTGAGTTTGTCGGTCTCGGCAATGTAAAGCCAGTCCTGCCGCGCGGCATCGCGATAGAACTGTACGCTGTTCGGATTTTTCAAGCCGGTCATGTACGGCAGTACCCGCGCAAACTTTCCCTTCGCCTCGTCCCAGCCGTCGAGAATGTAGATCGCACCGCGCTTGTTGTCGGTGAGGTTGTACATATCCGTGACGAAGATGCGTCCGTCCGGCGCCTTCGCGAAAAACCGAACGCGCTTCAGTCCCTCGGCCGCGGGAATGATCTCGAAGTCGGCCGGGACATTGAGCGAGAAGTTGCGACCGTCCTTGGTCCGGATCTTTTGCGGGACGAGCTTCGTCTGGGCAGTGACCGTTGCGACGCTGATCAAAAAGATAAGTAGAAGTTTCATGGTTCACGGTTTTCAGTTTTCAGTTTTCAGTTTGTAGGGAGGCGTCCGCGCATAGCTACCCGATTTACCCCTCCCAACAAACTGAAAACTAAAAAGTGAAAACTGAAAACTGAAGAGGATTATACTGCGATTCGTGAAACCGCCGGCCCGCACGGCGCCTTTCGAGACACGCGTAGGACAGGCATTCCTGCCTGTCCTACGCGTGTGGCCAAGCCACGCCTTTGCCTAAAATGACTAATTTACTGGAACGATCCGCATGATCCGATCATCGTCTTTCGCCGGACTACCTCGGCCGTCGCGGTTAGAGGTTGAAAAGTATAGATAGCCGTCTGGCCCTTCAGCGACTTCGCGGATGCGGCCATAAGTATCGCTCATCAAGTTTTCCTGACTCACAACCTTGCGCCCGTCCAGTACGATTCGTATCAGACGCGCACCGCGCAGACATCCGAAAAAGAAATTTCCCTTGAAAGCCGGAAGCTGGTCGGCGTTGTAGAACGCTCCGCTCGCCGGTGCGCATGACGGCGTGTATTCGAGTAACGGCGGTTCGAGACCGGCCTGAGCTTTTGCGCCGTAGATCGTCGGCCAGCCGTAGTTCTTTCCGCGCTCGACGATGTTCACCTCGTCAGCGCCACCACCCTTTCCTTCAAAACCGCTCGGGCCGTGTTCGGTCTGAAACATCAAACCACTCCCCGGTTGCCAAGCGAGACCCTGCGCATTGCGATGACCCGTCGAGAATATTTCCGGACGATAACCCGCACGACCGGCAAAAGGATTGTCTTTCGGCACCGTGCCGTCGTCATTCAAACGCAGTGTCTTTCCGGCGAGTGAGTTGTTATCCTGCGCGAGTTCCCAAGTGGTTGAGTCGCCCGTGGTGACGTACAACTTTCCGTCGGGTCCAAATCGTGCACGCGTACCCGCATGGTTCGGCGCCGCGGGAATGTTCTCGATGATCGTCTTCGAATCGGAGAACTTGTTGCCGTCGAATTTGTATCGAACGACCTTCACGCGTTTGCCGTCGCTCGCGTAGGCGTACGCGAGATACACGAACCCGTTCGTCTTGAAATCCGGATGGAGTGAGACGTCCATCAGACCGCTCTCGCTCGACGGCTCGACATCCGGCACTACGAACACCGGCTCAGCACGCAGTTTTCCGTTTTCGATGAGACGGACGCGTCCGGGACGTTCGGTAAACAAGAGGTTCTTGTTCGGAAGAAAAGCCAAGCCCCACGGGACTTCGAGTCCGGTAGCGACAGCCTCGACGCGAAAACGCGTTTGCCGATCCTGCGTTTCGAAAACATGGTTCTCCGGCTCACCGGTCGGCGGATTCGAACAGCCAAGTACCGACAACGCCCCAATGATAAACATTGAGATAAAAGCTGTTGAGGTGGTCATAAACATAATCCTAACAAACGCCAAACTCCGTGGTTGCATCTTTCCTACCTTTTATACAAACTGTTTCCCGAAATACCCTCAAAGTTGTCCTATGAAAAAAGTTCTCCTTGCCTCTGCCGCAGCCTTTCTCACTCTTTCACTTGGTGTTCACGCTCAGGACTGCAAACCACCGGCGATCGTTTTCAACGCGAACGCAGATAACCTCTTCTCGCCCGAGCAGGAGATGTTCCTCGGCGACGCGATGATGGAGCAGTATGAAAAGGACAACCGCGTCATCTCGGACGAACAGGTCAACGCGTATCTCCAGGCGATCGGCGACCGCATCGCCAAGCACCTTCCGCCGACCGGGATTCGTTTTAAGTTTGTCGTAACTGATTCCAACTACACGAATGCTTACACGGCCGCCGGTGGGCGTATCTACGTCACGCGTAAGATGATCAGCTTTGTCCGTAATGAGGACGAACTCGCCGGCGTGATAGCACACGAGCTCGGACATGGTGTAGTCCGACATTCGGCGATCGACCTGACGCGTTATTTCCGACAGATCCTCAACATATCCAGCGTCGGCGACCGCGCGGATGTAATCAACAAGTACAACCAGTTTCTCGAACGCTATCGGACGGCGAAAGTTAAAGTCTCGAACAACCACGAAGATAACCAGCAGGTCGAGGCCGACCGCATCGGCGTCTATGCAGCGTACGCCGCCGGTTACGATCCAAATGCGTTCATGGAGTTCTGGAAGCGATTCACCGACGCAAAGAAGGGCAGCGTCCTGAACGATCTTTTTGGAGGCAGGACACCCGCTGATAAGCGGCTAAAAGAAATGGTAACGGCGCTGAAACAAATACCGCCGGCATGTCTCGACAAAAGATCCGTCACCGCATCGCAGGATTTCGACCGCTGGCGGGCGTACGTTATCAACTATTCGACGACTACAAACAAGGAGTCTCTCAACGGCCTCGTGTATCGTCGCAATCTCGTTCCGCTTCGCGGCGACATAACACACCTCCGGTTCTCTCCGGATGGAAAGTATCTACTTGCGCAGGACAACTCGACACTTACCATCCTCACTCGCGAGCCATTCGCCGTCGCGTTCCGCGTCGAGATGGAAGATGCATACCCGGCTGTATTCTCTCGCGACTCGAAAACGCTCATCGTATACAACAAGAACCTCCGCGTGCAGAAGTGGGACCTTGCGTCGAAGGATCTTGTCTCAACAAGAGAGGTAGCTATACGCGACGGTTTTTGGCAGACGCGAGTTTCGCCGGACGGGAAGTACCTCGCTTGTTTTCGATACTCAGCCGATTTGATCATTTACGATATCGACACCAACGTCGAGGTTTTCAGAGAAAAGGAATTCTACATTCCGATGTCGTTTGAGGTCAGCATGTGGCGGCTGCTGATGGCGATCCTTGATTGGGACGAGTATCCGGTATTCAACATGGAGTTCTCGCCGGACGGACGGTATTTTCTCGCGGGACGAAAAGCTTATCGTCCGGGCGGATTTGTCGGTAAAGAAACTATCGCGATCGATCTTTCGACAAAGAAGGAGATGTCTATCGGCGAAGGTATCAAGAAGGTGCTTGTCTCTTCGATGGACTTCATGGAAAACGACAAGGTGATCGGTCAGTACAGCGGCGATATTAAGAAGTCGGGAATCTTTGCTTTCCCTTCCGGCGAGCGGATCGACCAGTTCGAACTAAGCGGATCGAGTTTCACCCGTGCCGAGGAAGGAGATTTTATAACTGTGCGACCGGTATCGGGTGCCGCGGTTGGTGTTTACGATTTGAAGGCGAAGAAATACATTCTCGCAAATAAGAAATCCGCTCTGGACGTTTATGGAAACGTCTTTGCAGCGGAACGAAAAAACGGCGAGGTCGCGCTTTACACGATGGGAACCAACCAGCCGATCGCGTCAGTGAATCTCCCTGCGTCACCGCTGTCGGGTTTGCGTGCGTCGGCGGTTTCGGCGGACGGAAACTGGCTGGCGATATCCGATCGTTCGCGCGGAGCTGCGTGGAATCTCCAGACCGGCGAACGCGTTCTTCATATCCGCGCATTTCGCGGCAGTCATTTTACAAGCGATGGTAAGGCGTACGCCGACTTTCCGAAGCAGGACAATGTCGAGCGTTCGATCGCGCTGATGGATCTCAAGAACGCGAGCGTGACGGCGGTAGGAAATCTCACTAGCGAGGACAACGTTCGTCAGCATGGTCAGTACCTTCTGATTCGCAAGTCGAACGAAGAAAAGAAACCGGATGTCGAGAAGGATAAAGGGAAGGACAAAAAGGATCGGGAAGTCACTACGGATGGAGGGGAAGAGCGGGAGAAGTCGGTCGGGTATCGCGGCACTACGGTCGAGATGAGAGACGTCGTCGATGGAAAGACTTTATGGACCCGGAAGTTTGTCGACGAGACACCTGAGTACTTCATCAACCAGGACGAAGGCGTGATAGGACTTCATTGGCGATTGAGCACGAAGGCGGCGAAGGCGATCATCGCTGCCGATCCGCGGCTCACGGCGAAGGCGGCTCAGATGAGCGAGAAGGTGGGCGATCTGCTTGTCGAGTTTGTCGATGCGAAGACCGGCAAGGTGACGGGCCACTTTTTCCTCGAGACAAATGAGGGATCGATCAGGGTGGAAGGTCTTAGCTCGAGTGGCGACTACCTGATGGTAGGCGACAGCTCAAACCGCATGCTCGTTTACTCGATCGCAAGCGGCGAACTTCTCTATCGCTTCGTAGGCGATCACACGGCGGCATCCAGCGCGAGCAAGATGATAGCGATCGAAAATCTCCCCGGACGCGTGGCGATCTTCGACCTCGCAACCGGTCGAGAGCTCGAACGCCTTTCCTTTGCAAAGCCCGTAACGAGGATGACCTTCCTCGAAGGTGGCAAACGCTTCTTCGTGCTCACCTCGGATCAGACGGCGTATATGTTCGACACCAGCAAGTTCGCGTTGATAGCGGCGAAGTGAAGGCGCTGATATAGAAGCGGCTTTGCCGCCATGATGAGCGGAAAGGATTGCCTTTTCCAGCGCGAACGCCCCGCGGCTTTGCCGCCATGATGAGCGGAAAGGATTGCCTTTTCCAGCGCGAACGCCCCGCGGCTTTGCCGCTATGATGAGCGGAAAGGATTGCCTTTTCCAGCGCGAACGCCCCGCGGCTTTGCCGCCATGATGAGCGGAAAGG
>DATEOJ010000181.1:0-5999 GCA_035274235.1 Pyrinomonadaceae bacterium | reverse complement strand
TCGGATGACGCGGCCGATCTTCCCGTCCCGGGACAGAAGTACACGTTCGGTGTTGTAAAGACCGCTCAAGCGCGGGGTGACTTCCAGGTGCTTCTCGATCGAGGACGCCGGGCTTTGCGTCTGCACATCGGAGGTGGATTGAGCGTGGCGGATGGTTTGGAGAGGATAAGACTAGCTATTAGCCATTAGCTTTCTGGCCAAAAGCTATCAGCTAACAGCCAATAGCTAATATTCACCCCGCTCGCAAAAACAAAGACCGCGGCCAAAGCCGCGGTCTTGTTTTTCTATACTTACGTTTCACACACTCTCTTCAACGAGGTACGGTGTCGCAGCTTCGGCATCTTCGTCGAGTACCTTCGCGATCACCGGCAATGACAAAGAACGCGTCTTCCCGATTCCCGGTACTGGTTTCCCTTTCGCGTAAACGGCGTGACGCCCGTTCTCCTCATACCACTCCGAGAGCGACGCAGTCTTGTGCATCTCCTCGATAATCTGACGCCATCCGACACCCGTGTTGTACGCACAGAAAGAGATTTCGCCCTCTTGCGTGCCATAAGGGATCACACACATTTCCGTTCGTCGGAAGTCGTATGTGAAGAGATCCTGAAACCACATTCCCTCGACGCACAGTACACGCCAGACGTCTTCCTCGGATCGTTCGACCTTCATCCGATCGTTGCGGTCGGAATTCGACGTTGCCGACGAAGGCTTAAAGAGATTGACGATCTGCGAGATCGGAAATCCGTCCGGTGCTCTCGACGCGTCGTAATTGCGCATTATCGCCATCGCGAGTTGGGCCATCGTGAGTTTCTTCCCTCGCGCGGTGTCGGTAATCGTCGCTACGTCCTTCATGAAACGCTCGTAATCGAAAAATTCGAAAAGCGCTTTTGTCGCACCGGTTTTCTTGTTGACGACGAGCAACGTGAAGATCCCGCAGTTAGGATGACAGTTGCACGACGACCAGCCCCATGGAGCGTCGGCACCCTGCAACATGTCCATCACCGACGTGAACGCGGAATACGACGACAGCGGAAACCAGTCGCGCATCGGATCGAGGACGCCATCGAGCTGGTTCTTCAGATCGTGCGTCATCCCGGCGAGGGTGTAGCGCTGTTTTTTGCGATCACCGTCTGAGACATCTTCGTCACGACCCGTAAAACTCACCGGCTGGAACGCGATCGTCTGAACCTTATCGATGTTCTCCGCCGCAAACTTAACGATGCTGCCGATACCTTCGTTGTTCCATGAGTTGACGATCGTCGTGACTAGCGTAACTTTTATCCCGACCGACGCGAGATTCTCGATCGCCTTCAACTTCACGTCGAAAAGATTTCCTACACCGCGATGCTTGTTGTCCTCTTCGTTTGTTCCGTCGAACTGGAGATAAACGCCGTGCTGCCCCGCCGCTTTCGCCGCTTTGCAGAATTCAATGTCTTCGGCATAGCGAATTCCATTCGTCGCGGCGAGCATCCGGTAGAAACCGATCTTCTTCGCATACGCGACCGCGTCGAGAAAGTAGGGCGAGAGCGTCGGCTCGCCACCGGAGAAAAGGATGATGATCTGACGTCTGGGCTTGAATGATACCGCGCGATCTAGAATCGCTTTTGTGTCTTCAAAAGTAGGCTCGTGGACGTAGCCAACCTGATTGGCATCCATGAAGCACGGATTGCACATCATGTTGCACCGGTTAGTGAGATCAACGGTCAAGACAGCACCGCGGCCAAACTTGATATCGCTGGTTCCGTGATGGTGAACATGCGTGTCCTCGGCGGATTTGAAATCGCGACCGAAGAAAAGTGATTCGATACGTTCTAAGAAACGAGCGTCGGTGGCGAGCACGTCTTCGAATTCGCCGTGAGTCGGGCAGGTCTTTCGCATGATCACCTGGCCGTTCTCTTCGACGATCTGCGCCTTGATCTCACCCGGATGCGAGTCCATCAAAATGTTGAGGGGAATGTCGCCCGAGATCACGCCGTTGCGAACCGACTTAACACAAGCCGGACAGAGCGAATCAGTTTCACGAGGAAAGCCAAGGGGCGGAGCGGTCCGCTCGTACGATTTGAGAAGCGGCTCGGCCGCCCATGATGGTTGGATGGAATGCCCTTCGGGTAAAGCCTTGTTCACCGCTTGAAAAGCCTTCCAACTAAGGTCCGCGATCTTTGAGACAGCCTTTGAACCGGTCTTGCCGTTCGCGTTACCTTCACCACGTCTGAAGTTGTCGCTGAACATAAATTTTCCGGAAGCAAGGACAGATTTTGTCCGAGCAAATAGTATCAAATTCACAAAGGCGTTTCGACTTTTTGTCACGCATCAAAACCGCAAAGTGTATACTGACCTACAGAAACGTCTTCGGACTGGTGGCAACTTAGCCAAAGAGCGAACTTACATGGGTAGGATTTTTAGTGTTGTTCTCATTCTGTTTGCAGCGACGCGCGTTTTCGCGCAAGCTGACGTCCAACCGCTGATTCAAACGCAGAGAGCGTTTGATAAGGCAGCCTCCGAGCGCGGCATCAAGTCCGCGTTCCTCGAATTCCTCGGCGACGACGCGGTCATCTTTCAACCGCATCCGATGAACGGCAAGAAGTATTGGAGTTCACGAAACGTCGAACCGACGGACCAACTCGTTCGCACAACTACCTACTCCGATATTTCATCGAACGGCGTTCTCGGATACACAACGGGAAATTGGCGTCTCTTTCCAAAAGGCACCGAGGCCGACGCGAGTTTTGGACAGTATGTGACTATCTGGGAGAAAAAACCGGATGGTAGTTTTCAGGCGAGTGTGGACATCGCCATCTCTCACGAGAAGATGCCGTTCTATCAAACGGATCGGCCGGTCCGCAAAAAACAGACTCGCGACCTGAATAAGCGCGGTTGGTCACCCGCTGATGCGTCCATGAACTTCTTGCGGTCGAGTATGAGTAACGAACGTTTAGGCGGTGCGTACAAGAAATTTGCCGGCGATGACGTTCGTCTTCTGCGCGACGGTCAGCCGCCGATCATCGGAAAGAAGCATGTCGTCGAGGAGATGAATTACTACGTCTCGGTCCTCTTCCCAACAAAGGTTGCCACGTTCCAGGCGGCCGACATGGCTTACACGTGGAACAACTGCTCGTTCGACAACAGCAAGGAAGGACAGGTCCAGGGGAACTGTCTTCACATCTGGAAACTGCGAAAGAAGAAGTGGTGGATAGTGCTCGGCGTCTTCGCACCGGTGCCAAACGACAGGAAGCCCGAATTTACCATCAAGAAGAAACGCGATTAGAACTCGACGAAGGTCGCTACTCCGTAAGGCGCATGATCGCCATCACGTTACCCGTAATTCCCGTAGTCTCGTTTTTCGAATAGCCAACCACAAGGACTTTACCGTCAGGTTGAACGGTGATGTCGTTCGCTCCCGAAGGAAGGCCAGTCGTAAACGGGAGAGTAATTTGCTCCTCGAAAGTACCGTTCGCCGAGAATCTGGCTATGAGAAAGCTTTGATTCGGCGACGAACCGATCTCACCCGCGATTCGAATCTTACCGTCCGCAGAAACTGCCATCGACCGCGCAAAATCCGTCGCCGCCGGGGAGCGATCGCTTACGACAACACCGTCGGTTCCAAATGTACTATCGCGTCTGCCGTTCGGCCGAAACCGCGCCATCCAGACATCGGTATCTCCGCTTGTAACGGTTCCTGCAACGAGAATATTCCCGTCCGCTTGCAGCAAAGCCTTGCGAACACTGCCCGAATTTCCTGCTCCGAAAGGAACGCGCAAAAAACCGGAACGGCCGAAGGTCTTGTCCCAATTCCCGGTTTCTGTTAGACGCGCAAAGAAGAACTCGTTCGAATCGATGTTGCCGACGAGGAGGACCTTGCCGTCGCTCAGCGGGATCATCTCTACAAAATTAGTTATTGAGAATTTGTTAAAGGTGATTCCCTGAACGCCATTGGTGCCAAAGGTCGTGTCGCGGGTTCCGTCCGAATTTAGACGGTAAAGTTGATACGCTCCCTGGTCCGTAATAAGCGCAAGAACTTTTCCATCGCTCCTTGCGGCGATCTGGACCGGTCGGGCAGAGAAAAAGCCAAAGCAACATGGGCCGATGGTTGCGTTCGTGCCGAACACAGTGTCGATTCCGCCATCCGCTGTAAGCCGCGTCGCCTGAACCGTACTTGATCCCACGGGAAGCCTAAAGATCTGCGACATGCGGAGGGTGGATCCATTCGGAGACATCAGGAAATCGCTAAGATCCGTGAAGGCATCGGGTCGCCAGTCAGTGGCCGCTCCTGCCCCACCTGCGAACCCAGTGTCTATGCCGCCACTTGGTGTAAGGCCGACAACCGCCACGCCCGTCAATTGTCCGTCAGGCGTCCCTTTTGTAAATGAACCGGCAACAAGGATCCGATTATTCGATTGAACAAAGACGCGTATCGCTTGTGATGTGTAGTTGGTATTTGGCGGATCGGCAAACGAGATCCACAGCTTCCCAGAACCGCCGCCGAAGGTCCCGTCTAAAGTGAACGCCGCGTGAATAGGGAGAAGCAGGGCACAAATGATGAACGGAATTACAACGGAGTTCGCGATCGCGCTCCAGAGTCGTGGACAACGAGTTTCCATACCGGGTTGACCTCCAATACTGCCAAGCGTCGGGGGACATGACGCTTTACCCATTATGTTTTTCTCCGCCTAGCCTAGCGCATCTTTACTCGAAAGCCTCTAAATATTTTATGCCCGAGCCGGTGTTGAATAGCACGACTGTCTCGCCTTCCGTTACAAGGTCCTGATCGATCATTCTACGAAGTGCCGGTAAACACGCCGCACCTTCGGGAGCTGCGAAGATTCCCTCTGCCGCTCCGATTTCGCCAACAGCTTTGACGAGTTCGTCATCGGACACGGCGATCGCGGTTCCACCGGAGGCCCGGAGTGCATCAAGGATAAGAAAATCACCGATCGCCTTCGGGACACGAAGTCCCGATGCGACGGTCGATGCATTCTCGAATTCATCGGCGAAACGTTCACCTCTATTAAACGCTCGAACGATCGGTGCGCACGTCTCCGACTGAACCGTCACCATCCGCGGGCGACGCGAGTCGATCCAACCCATCTGCTCCATCTCGTCGAACGCTTTCCACATGCCGATGAGTCCTGTACCGCCGCCGGTCGGATAGATGATAACGTCAGGTAGATTTTGGATTTTAGATTTTGAATTTTGGATTGAAGAAAACTGTTCGACGAGTTCGTAGCCCATCGTCTTCTTTCCTTCAACTCGATAAGGTTCTTTGAGCGTTGAGACGTCGAACCAACCTTCGGCCTCTTTTCGTTCGGCAACGATCTTCCCGCAATCGGTAATGAGACCGTCGACGAGCGTGACGTGCGCTCCGGTCTGCTCACACTCGACGATGTTCGCACGCGGTGTATCGGACGGCATGAATATATAGGCCTCCATGCCGGCACGTGCCGCATAAGCCGACATCGCCCCAGCTGCGTTTCCGGCCGAAGGCACCGCGACCTTCTTAACGCCGAGTTCCTTTGCCATCGAGATCGCGGCGGTCATCCCGCGTGCTTTGAACGACTGCGTAGGGTTCTGACCTTCGTCCTTTATAAAGAGGTTGAGCTTGATCGGGAGGTTCGCCGCGAGAGTATCGGCTCGCAACAACGGCGTCCAGCCCTCGCCGAATGAGACTGTGTTGGATTCCTGTTCGACAGGTAGTACTTCTCGATATCTCCACAACGAAGACACACGCGTCGCGAGCGAATCACGCGTCAAGGTTTCGGACGCCTTGTCGAGATCATATCTAACAAGCAGCGGCTTGCCGCATTCGACACAGAGGTTCTGAAGTGTGCGTGCCTCATGCTTAAGTCCGCACAGAGCGCATTCGAGATGTGTGACGTTCATGTTTGAGTTTTAGAAGACTCTGGAGATTTTAACGCAGAGATCGTTGTTAACGCAGAGATCGTTGTTAACGCAGAGATCGTTGTTAACGCAGAGATCGTTGTTAACGCAGAGATCGTTGTTAA
>DATEOJ010000180.1:0-2739 GCA_035274235.1 Pyrinomonadaceae bacterium | reverse complement strand
TAGTCGCGCTTCGTTCGCTTATTCAGAATCTAACCCGAGCGGTCGGTACCGACGCACGGGCGTTGATGACCGCCGACTTCGAAGTCAGTTCTACAAACGACTTCACGCCGACCGAGATTTCAAAGATCGAATCAGCGGTTGCGACGTCCGGCACCGTCGACGGCCGCAACGAAACGATCACGACTTCAACGATGGCTCGTCCCGTCGACACGTCCAACGCGAACGTGAAGATGGTCGAATTGAAAGGCATCGAACCGCCGTTTCCTTTGGTTGGCGAATTCCTTCTCGATGACGGAAAGCCGTTCGACTTCGCATTGCTGGCAGACAACGGGGCCGTCGTCGCAAAGATCCTGCTCGAAGATTTAAACGTCGCCGTCGGCGACCTCATTAGCATCGGCGAAGGCCAGTTTCAAATACGCGGCGTGTTTGATCAGGAGCCCGGTGGAACGAGCGGTTTCAGACTTGGTGCTCGAGTGTTCATTGAGAAGAAGGCGTTCGACACCGCCGGCATCACGCGTAATGCAAGTCGGGTTCGACGTCGTATCCTGTATCGAACCACCGACAATCCAACGCCACTCGTAGCGACGCTTCGCGAGAGCCTGAAAGGAAGCACGATCACGATCCAGTCGTATCGCGAGACCCAGGAAAATCTAAGCGAGCAATTTACGCGGACGGAAAACTACCTCGCGCTGACCGGTCTGCTGATCCTCGTCCTTGGCGGTATCGGCGTCTGGAATGTCGCACGAGCCTTTGTAGAACAGAAACGAAAGGCCGTCGCCGTGCTCAAATGTCTAGGCGCGAGTGGCGGTCGGATCATGACCGTCTACCTGCTGCAGATCCTTACGCTCGGTCTCGTCGGTAGTTTCTTCGGCGTTCTTCTCGCTCAACTTGCTCTCTGGTTTGTTCGCTGGAGATTCATCGACACGCTCCCGGAGAAGATGAGTTATACGGTGAACGCTTGGACCGTCGTCCAAGGCGCCATACTCGGCGTATTGATCTCACTTCTTTTCTCGGCGTTGCCGCTGCTGCAAGTTCGAAATATAAAACCGAAGCTACTGCTGCGCGATGAGAACAATGCATCGTTTCGACGTCTCGATATCACCCGATGGCTCATGGGTGCGGCGTCGCTTGCGGGCCTGCTCGGGCTCGCTGTGTGGCAAGCCGGTTCGTTCCGCGTTGGCGTGTTCTTTCTCGGCGGATTGGCTGCGACGTCGCTTGTGCTTTATGTCACCGCGGTCGTTCTCACACGACTCCTGAGACGTCTTCGAGGCGTCGGACCATTCGCGTTATCCCAAGCGATCAACTCGCTCTATCGTCCGGGTAATCAAACCCGCATCATCCTTCTCGCGGTCGGACTCGGTGCGTTTGTCGTGCTCGCGGTCCAGTCGTTACAAAGCAATCTCGTCCGCGAGTTCGACTTCTCGCGAAACCAAAGACTGCCAAGTCTCTTCTTCGTCGACATTCAAAAGAGCCAGGTCGAACAGCTCGCGCAACTGATCGAACTTCGGGTCGGCGAAAAGGCGGAGACGATCCCGACCATTCGCGCCCGAATATCGCACGTGAACGGCGTCGCGTTCGACTTCGGTTCGCGTGAAACAAGACAGCAGCAGGGTCAGATCGGACGAGAGTTCGCGGTGACTTATCGGGCGGAGCTGGATAACAACGAGAGTGTTATAGCGGGTACGTGGTGGAACACCGACGCGAGCGACACGCCGGAGGTCTCGGTCGAGGAGGAGATGGCGACGCGACTCAAGATCTCACCGGGCGACTCGATGACATTCGACATCTCCGGCCGCAAGATCACGGTACGGGTCGCGAACATCCGGAAGCTCGATCTGCGAAATACCCGGACAGCGTTTGTATTCGTATTTCGCCCCGGAGTTCTGGAAAAGGCACCGCAGTCGTTTGCGGCTACCGTCCTGAAGCGGGTTGGTGCAACCGACCGTCAGCGATTACAACGGGAGGTCCTGGAGGCGTATCCCAATGTGCAGATCTTCGACGTTGCGGATATCGTCGCGACAGTCGAACGGCTCGTCAGTAATTTCGTCCTCGCAATATCTTTCGTCGGAAGCTTCGTCATCCTGAGCGGCATCCTGATCCTGATCGGATCGATCGCGTTGACCAAATCCCAACGCATCTACGAGAACGCGATCCTCAAAACGCTTGGAGCTCGGCGAATGACGCTCGCGACGATCCTACTCGGCGAGTATGGTCTGTTAGGTATCTTGTCGGGAATTATCGGGGCGGGTTTTGCGACGCTTCTGTCGTGGGCGGTAAGCCGTTACGTTCTCGAGATCGACTGGGAATTCGATCCGATGGTCACGTTCGGCGGCGTTGTAGTAACAGCCGTGATCGTGATGTGCGTCGGAGCGGCCGCGAGTTTCGATGTGCTATTCCGCAAACCGCTTTCAACTCTCCGCTCTCAGTAACCGGGGCTTAATTTCGTTCGAACGGATGATTGGCCAGCACGGTCCTCATGTTGACCTGGCCGAGAAGTGTCTCGAGGTAAGCGCCGAATCGGTGAAGGATCGGGACAACATCGTTCTTCTCAGATGTAGCAAAGATCTCTTCTGAGAAGCGTTCGAGCGTCTCCATGTCTTTGTGAAACAGGAGCGTGATGCTTCGATCGAGGAAGTCGTGGAGCTCGGCGTTGACGGCTTCCAAATTCGGCTTCGCCGGTTCGTGTTCGGCGGCCTGCACCTTCTGAAGAACTTCCCAAAGATGCTTACGCAACGCCTG
>DATEOJ010000179.1:0-2205 GCA_035274235.1 Pyrinomonadaceae bacterium | reverse complement strand
ATAGCCGAAAGCCTTTTCCATCGCATTGGCCACCGTAGTTTTGAAGGACGAAGTAGACGGCTTCATGGTGACGGACCACATTGAAACACTTGTAATACGAAGCTAACCGCGCCAAAACTTGCCTTTGGCCCGCGCGTAGGCTATTGTTTCATATGTGCGACACGTAAAGAACCCGCCGAATCCGTTCGATAAGTACTCGGCCGAGTACATCGGTGAGCCTCCACCGACCAAGCTGGAAGTCTTTGAAGAAACCGCGACGAAGAAGATGATCACCAAGGCTTTCGCCTCCGACTGGGAAGGCGGATGGCGATATACGGTGAACTGTTATCGCGGGTGTGTTCACGGTTGCACATACTGTTTCGCCCGGAGGTATCACGAATTTCTCGGATACGGAGCAGGCACCGATTTCGAAACTAAGATCGTCGTCAAACCAAATGCACCCAAGGTCCTTCGAGAAGAGTTAAAGAAGACGCGACAGAAGATGCCGCATGTCGATTTCTCGTTTGCGACCGATCCCTACTTGCCGCTCGAAGCTAGTTACGAACTGACGAGACAGTGTCTGCAAGTGTGTGCCGATTTCGGTGTGCCGGTTGGCGTGATCACTAAGTCGCCACTGGTGACGCGCGACATCGACGTGCTCACGAAATGCAACGGCATCACCGTCTTCTTCTCGCTTCCATTTCTGACAAAAGAGAAATCGAATCCATTCGAACCCTACACGCCAGTTCCAGAAGCACGCTTTCGCGCGATGGAGACGATCGCCAATGCCGGAATTCCAGTCGGCATCGGCGTCGCACCGGTGATACCCGGTTACAACGAATCGGACATTCCAAAACTTCTCGAACGCGCCAAACAAGCAGGAGCGACACGCGCGTTTATGTCGATGCTCCATCTCGATAGCGACTCGATCGAGGAATATTTCGTCGCAAAAATGCATGAGCGTCTTTCGCCGACCGCGGTCTCAAAGATTATCAACACGATGAAGCGCGAGCGTGGCGGAAAGCTTCAGCATGCGACGTTCAAGGAAAGAAGCATCGGCCGCACCGAGCAATGGGAAGTAACGCGCAAGCTCTTCGATTTTCACGCGCGACGGCTGGGTTTCCGCCAGCACGAAACCCCAAGCGATCCGGAACCGAAGATAGCTCACCCCGCGCAACAACAATCACTTTTCTAGTGTCGGACTTGTTATACTATCCGCAGTCTCTTCCCAAGTGTTCGTGGTTGTTACAAAGGCTGTACCGCCTGCGTTAGCGGGTGGTCGACCGCCGGGAATTATAGAAGTAGGTTTGCAGTCAGCGCCGCACCACCAGCTAACGCAGGTGGTACTCCCTATCGCTGACCAACCGAGACAGCCGCGGTCCTTTGTTCCGTTATCAGAGAATTACAAATGAAAATTCGAATAACTATCACCGTAATTTCCATCGCTCTCCTGTCTCTATTCACATCGTCGGTATTTGCGCAAAAAGGTACCGGCAAAGACCTGCAAGACGCAGTCAAACGAGTAAACAGTGCGTCCGAAGTGATGGACGAGATCATGAGGATCACCGAAAAATCGATCCCGCGCGACTTGCTTGAAAAAGCGAACGCGATCGTCGTTTTTCCCGGCGCGATCAAGGGAGCCTTCATCGTGGGAGGACAGGGCGGTAAGGGAGTCGCGGTACGACGCTGGGGAAAAAATTGGTCCGCACCGGCGTTTCTCAATATGGGTGGCGGAAGTGTCGGGCTTCAGATCGGTGGGTCAAAGACCGATTACGTCATGCTCATCATGAACGACAAGGGAATGCGTAAACTTCTCGCCGATAACTTCGAGATCGGCGGCGAAGCGAGCATCGCCGCAGGACCGGTCGGAAGGACAACAGCGGCGTCGACGAATATCACGATGGACGCGGAGATACTGACCTGGTCGCGGAGCAAAGGCGTGTTCGCGGGAATCTCGCTGAAGGGAGTGACGATCAATTCCGACTCGGATCTCAACAAGACGATCTACCAGAAGACGACCAAACAGATCCTCGGCGATCCGCCCGTGCCCGCGACGGAAGCACCCGCTGCATTACAGAAGTTCGGTCAGACCGTGTCCGGTTACGCGAGATGAACCGCATCGAAGTATTCGAACAGATGCTCGAGTCCGATCCGTCGAACACGATGGTGATGTTCGGACTCGCGAAAGAATACGAGAAGCTCGAACGTCACGATGACGTCATTCGG
>DATEOJ010000178.1:0-5242 GCA_035274235.1 Pyrinomonadaceae bacterium | reverse complement strand
AGGTTCTTCTCGATGATCTCGAAGCCCGATGTGTTGCTGCCGGCGGGGTCGCTCGCACGCTTCCCGCGGATGTCACGGATGCGGCTGCGGTTCAGGAGGCGGCGGATCAACTTCGGAATGAGTTCGGACACATCGATGTTTTGATCGCGAACGCAGGCATCGGTGGAAACAATGCTGAGACTAGATCTCTCGAGCCGGAAGCGGTCAAGAAGGTTATCGATATCAATCTTCTCGGTGCGGTGAATTCTATTTATGCCGTCCTGCGGAAGATGCTCGAGCGGGGAAGCGGACAGCTTGTCGGCATATCAAGTCTCGCGGGTATTCGCGGACTGCCGAAGTCCGCGGCGTATTCGGCAAGCAAAGCTGGAATGACTGCACTGTTCGAGAGTGTGCGGCTCGACGTTCAAGACAAGGGCGTCTCAGTCACGATCATCCAACCGGGATTCATCAAGACCCCACTCACCGCCGGACGGCACAACAAGATGCCATTCCTAATGGAACTCGACGACGCGATACCTCTCTTCATAAGCGCGATCGAAAAGAAAAAGAAGTTCTCAGCGTTTCCGTGGCAGCTCGCGACGATAGTCCGTGCCGGACGAATATTCCCGACGTGGATGTACGACCGCATCGCGGGTCGGGCACGGTATCGGGAGTAGTGCCCCCTATCTGTCCCAATAGGAACTAACCTCAGTATCACGGTGTCACAGTTTCTGGTCGTCGGTCGATTCGAGTAAAGTTCTCGAATTGCCGGACGACTTAACACCGGGAACACCAGCCCGATTCGGATGTGGTCCTCATCGAGGGCAACGCGGCGACGACTATCGCTGGTTTCGTTACTCGGCACCGTACCACTCAAAGGCCCCTGAGGCGAGGACCTCGTCACGATATTGCGCGAAATTGGACAGGCCGTAGGTCTCGTCTTTTATCGCTTTGGATAACGCGTTGGTGGTTCGTGCATGCCGATTCGGAATTTGCCTAATGTCTGCGAACCTTTGCGCAATAGATCGATTGAATTTAGAAAATTTAAGATTAATTCAAGACTTGGCCTCTGGTGTTGAGATATAACCTTTTGCATCATGAAAGGCTGGCTCCCATCACCTGACTAGTCACGACCCTTACGGTTGGCAAAGAATCACCCGACCTTGGTCAGGCGTTGATGAGTGCGGGCCGTGATCGCAAATGCGCTCACAAAAGAACCACCCCGGCCTCGCAAAGCCTCGGCCACCCCTCCTTCAGTGTACATACCGGACACATGGGTAACAGGTGTCCGAAGACATGGGTAACACATCGATAATGGCATGAAGACCTTTTTTAGGAGGGATCATGCCTTGGCAGGAGTGTTCGACCATGACTTTGCGACAAGAGTTTCTGTCCCTGACTGAGCAGCAGGGAGTTAGTTTTAGTGAGCTGTGCCAGCGTTTCGGCATCAGCCGCAAGACTGGATACAAATGGCGGCGACGGTATCGAGAAAAGGGTATCAACGGCTTGGCCGATTGCTCCCGACAGCCGCTGCATTCGCCGAGACGCAGTTCGCGCGATATCGAAGAAAAAGTATTGGCGATCCGGGACAAGTACGGGTGGGATGCACGCAAGATCAAGACGTGCTTGGAGCGAGACGGCCACGGACCCTTGGCTAAGAGCACCGTGCACTCGATCCTTTTGCGTCATGATCGCGTGAATGTGCCGGAGAAGACAGGACGTACTTCTCAGCGATTCGAACACGAGCGACCGAACCAACTCTGGCAGATGGATTTCAAGGGACACTTTCGTCTGGGCAATCAAGAACGCTGTCATCCGCTCACTGTGCTCGATGATCATTCGCGTTATTCGCTTTGTTTGCAGGCGTGCCGCAATGAACAGACAGCGACTGTAAAGGACCAACTGACAGCGGCTTTTCGGCGCTATGGATTGCCCGAGCGGATGTTGATGGACAATGGTCCGCCATGGGGCAACGACGTCGTACATCGTTTCACACCACTGACCGTTTGGCTGCTGCATCTTGGCATTGCTGTTTCTCACGGCCGTGCTTATCACCCGCAGACGCAGGGTAAAGAGGAACGCTTTCATCGCACCTTGAAAGTCGAAGTGTTGGCCAATAGATTGTTCTCCGACTTCGAGTGCATCCAGTTGCGGTTCGACGAGTGGCGACATTGCTACAATCACGTCAGACCGCATGAGTCCCTGGACATGCAGGTGCCGGCCAGTCGTTATGAACCGAGCAGCAGATCTTTTCCCGAGCACCTGCCGCCGATCGAGTACAGCTCGATAGACCAGGTGCGCAAGGTACGAGATGGTGGAAGGATCTCGTTTCACCGACGTGAGTTTCGGGTCGGCAAAGCTTTTCGCGGTTATGCTGTAGCTTTGCGACCGTCGACCACGGATGGAGTCTTCGATGTTTACTTTGCGACTCATCGAATAGCTAAGGTTGATCTGCATCAACCAAGCGATCGGCTCATCGCCGATCATTGAAACAGTTCAGCCTTTGCTGAACTAAAAGTGTCACCCATGTCCTCGGACATGTGTCACCCATGTCCCCGGTACGTACAGTTTAGGAGGGGTGGACGCCGCTTCGGCGGAGGGGTGGTAGTCCAAAAAGAATCTGATTCTTCTTAACTACCACCCCGCCTCGCAAAGCCTCGGCACCCCTCCTAAACAAGGAGGGGAGTTTTGTCTTGCCGCTAACGTTCCGAGTAATTCTCACGTCCCAAGTGCCGAATTCCGCATTACGCATCCAAACCTATGGTCGCTTGTACACCTTCCCGTTCCTCATCACGAACACAACATTCTTCACCGTCTCGATCTTTTCGATCGGATTGTCGCGGACCGCGACGATGTCAGCTTTCATTCCCGGCTTGATCCAACCCCGTACATCTGAGACGCCGAGCAGCTTCGCCGGGTTCGTCGTTAACGCTTGAAGGATCGTGAGCGACGGAATCCCCGTCAACTTCCAGTCGTCGACCGTGTCGATCGACACCTTCCCACGCGGCAGTTCAGGCGTATTGAAGATGACATCGGGTCCCCAGACCATCGTCACTCCAGCCTTGTACGCACGCTTGACCGGATCGATGAACATCTGTTCCTCAACCTGCTTGTTGACGCCCGGTTCGCCGCTCAAAACCGCATCGGTTTCAGTAAACGGGATCGGGACTATCGCGACGTTGTTCTGTTTCGCGATTGCTAGCGCTTCATCGGTGATCAAAACGGCGTGTTCGATCGAGTCGACACCAGCCTTCGCCGCGTTGAGCGCACCAGGCGCCGTCCACGCGTGAGCCGCGAGTTTCAAACCAGCCGCGTGCGCCTCTTCGATCGCGACCTTGATGTCATCGACCGAATAAATGTATCGCTGATCGTCGATAACGAGCTTGATTACCGTCGCACCAAAATGAATGTTCTCTCGGACCGCCTTTCGGATCTCGTCCTTCGTGTCGGCGAAAAGATATTCCGGTTCCGCGAGTCCCGGCTTGTCCGGCTGGAGAGCAAACTGCCCGCCAAACGGAGCGATGATCCGCCCGGCCGTGATGAAGGTCGGGCCGTCGATCATGCCTTGAGCGATCGCTCGCCGCACCTCGACGCATGCGTAGTTTCCCTCATTCCCAACATCGCGCACGGTGGTGAATCCATACTCGAGCATCGACCGCGCGTTGACCGCGCCCTGGATCGCACGCTTGGCGTTAGAGTCGCGGAGCGTTGTGATGTAGTAGCTGTTCGCGTCGCGCTTGTGCTGCATGTTGATGCAGAGATGCGCGTGGGCGTCCATCATGCCGGGGATAAGTGTGTACTGCGAGAGATCGACGACAGTGGCCCCCGCCGGGACGGCGACATTCGGGCCGACGGCTTTGATGTCTTGACCGTCGACGATGATGACCTGGTTCGATTCGACCTTTCCCGTTTCGGGATCGACAATCTTGCCGGCACGGATCGCCGTGATTTGAGCCTGTGTAGAAACCGTCGCCACGACCGTCAGCGCACATAGAAGAATGAATCGCGTCATATCAAACCTTCTCCGCCCGAATTTTTATTAGCCTTAACATCTCATTTCGAATCAAACCGCTAAACGGTCGGACAACCGTCCAATAAAACGCGAACTTTATCCGGCTCGCTCGATCAAGACATTTGACTCGGGTCTCCGTCGTCAGCCGACTCTCGCCGTTATCCGCATGCACCGCGAAGTTCCAGACCGCCTTTGCATATCCACTCGATTTGAAGTCCTTAAAACTGGCGGCATCGATCTTCTGCATATCGCCGCGAGGAGTCCAAAACTTTCCGACAAGACCAAGGAGCAGCTCGCGACCCGGCGTTTCAGCGAGAACTTCAAACCGTGTCTGCGTCAAGCTGCGTAGCGTTACGTTCCCAGTCGACAAACCGCGCAGACCGAGTAGAAACTTGATCGCATACGAATCGCTAAAATCGACCTCGTTCGCCGCCCGATATATTTCTGCCGGCGAAGCGCGGATCGAGATATCGTGGGTTTCGACGAAATCGTAATCTGACAAAAATTCATCGATCAACATCGCCTTTTCCTCTTAGACACTCGAGCTTCAGCAAAACTCGGTTCACGTCGAGCATTCTCGCCGTACCCTCTCCCCCGCTGGTTGACCACGATGCGTAGGTCGCCCAAAAACGATGAGATCTCCAGTACATCGTTATCGCGGCCGTGCGATCGAGGAGACTGTCCGCCCACGTTTCATAAAAATACGCCTGCGTTACAGTCTCGCCCCCGTAGCCGTCCGGTGTTGCGATTTCGGCCAACATCAACGGTTCGGCTTCTTCAAACTTCCCGGCCGCCATCAACGAACGCCAGTCACTCATATTCCGACTTCTACTTCCTGTGCATCGATCGAGATTAGAACCGACGGATGAATTTCGACGAGAAACCCGCGCTTGCCGCCGTTGATAAATATCCGCTCGAGCTCGAATATCGTTTTCTCGGCGAATGTCGGCAACTTAGTTCTTGTACCGAACGGCGATGTGCCGCCGACAAGATAACCGGTGATCTTCGACGCCTTATCCGGAGTCGCCGGCGTGACGGACTTAACACCGAGATTCCGCGCGAGGTTCTTTGTCGAAACCTCCTTGTCGCCGTGCATCAATACGATCAACGCTCCCTTCTCGCTCGTTTCAAATACCAACGTCTTTACGACCGAATGCTCATCAACGCCTAACTGTCGAGCCGATTCAGCGGTCCCACCTTTCTCGACGTGCTTGTAAAGATGCGGAACGAAAGTCACGTTCTTCTCTCTCA
>DATEOJ010000177.1:0-9738 GCA_035274235.1 Pyrinomonadaceae bacterium | reverse complement strand
CCGCATGATTCGAGTAACTGGGAAGTAACCTACGGAAACACAACGAACGGATTCAAGTTCGAATACGTCCCCTTAACTCTGACGCAGTTCGACACCACTGGCGGCGCTGCACCGGTGGATTTTGGATCGATCCGGATGACGAAGTACGGCAACGGTGCGCAGATCCCGAATCCGAACCGATACGAGATCGTTATAAACATGACGCAGCCGTATATCGGCGTCCGCGTGATTCGCGGGTACATTTCGACAAATACGTCGTCAAGCGGCGATTGGACGACGCCCAGCATTTACGTCGACTCGAGGACCTTCACCCTGCAGGGTAGCAAGATCGACTTGGCGAGTTTTGGCACAACAGGGATCGGCACGATCTACTCCACCGGAACACCCGCGGGTTATCCGACACTTATCCCGCAGATCACTACGCTCGGATCGCCCGTGACCAACGCGGTGTCGGGCACGATCACTTCGCCGGAACCGATCCGACTCTTGATCAAGTCGACAGGGTACGGACCTCGCGGTTCGGTTAAGCGACTGGAGGCGATCATTCAGAAGAACTTCTTCAATGGTTTGACTGCTCCGGCAACACTGACTCTCATCGGTCCGTCGCACACTGACGAATGCACTACATGCGTTCCCGAGGTTCCAGAGACCGACACGGTCTTCAACCCCGGATCCTCGAACGTGACCGCGTACTCGGGTCAGGACACGGTGTCGCACGACATCATCCCTCCGATCGGGACGACGAACGACGACAATCTCGACACCGTTCACAACTCGGTTGACGGCCAGCCGCCGCATCCCTTTAACGGAAACGTGATCGGTGTGCCGACAAACGTGTCGACCGAGATGCCGTACTGGCTCACTACGCCACAGCTTCTGGACAGCACGATCAAGTCGCTTTACAACGTAGCGCTTGCATCCGGACGGTATTATGCGAGCGGCCAAGAACCGACAACTTACGGAAACTACGCGACCGGTCAAGGTATTACCTTCTGTGACGGCGACTGCGTATTGACCGGTGAAGGCGGCGGAATTCTCGTCGTAACCGGTAAGTTGACCGTGCACGGTAACTGGAGCTTCAAGGGTCTCGTTATCGTAACCGGCCAAGATGGCGTCGAACGCACCGGCGGCGGTGAAGGTGAGATTCAGGGGAACATGGTGGTCGTGCCGTACGTGAACAGCTCGATATTACCGAGCAGTGAGCCGGCGGGGGCTTTCCTTGCACCGCAGTACGACTTGTCCGGCGGTGGTAACTCGACCATCGCGTACAACTCGACGGCGATGAACGACAGCCTCTTGGCGGTCGACAACTTCGTCCTCGGAGTTGTGGAGAAGTAGTCAGAAGTCAGAAGTCAGAAGACGGAAGACGGAAGTCAGAAGTCAGAAGTCAGAAGACACCAAACAAGAACCGCCGCGTGCGTATTGCCCGCGGCGGTTTTCCTTTTGATTAATTCTTGTCTCGAGTTGTTAAGGTCGATGCTGCAAGGCGAGCTGTAGAAAGTTCTCAAAGAGAACTCGACCATCGCGCGATTCGTTCGGATGTTCCCACCGCGTCGGGTTCTTTGACCAGTCCTCAAAAGATTTCTCGAGGTGGAACTGAACGCCGTAGATCAGCTGCCCGTCCGCTCGTTTGACCATCATCTGGTTCCTGCAAAGATACGATGTAGCGAGCAGCTTGAATCCTTTCGGCAGACCGAGAACCTGGACACCGTGATTCTGCCAGACGCGCAAGATATCGTCTTCGTTCGTATAGTCCTGCCAAATTCCTGACGGTTCGTCGTCGGAGTCTGCGAAGATCGGATCGCTCTTGTCCACGATCTTCACAAAACGGTATTGATATTCGAGGACGCGGTCGGTACGCTTTTCGGCAAGGGCGAGGTCGTCGAGTGTTTTGAGCTCAGAGCCAAACGACATCGCGACGAGCTGGTGCGAACCGCAGATCGCAAGAACCGGTATCTGTGTGTCGGTAATAAACTCGCGGAACGATTCGAGATGTGCCGGGTTGTAGTAGTCGAAGTCTTGATATGTCCCGCTCAACACGATCGCATCCGGTGTAAAGTCGCGAGCCGCTTGAGCGACCTCCGAGAGGTGTACCGTCATCGTCTTCGGATTCTTGACGAGGCGGATCACGTTCTGGGCAATGTTGTTACACGCGAGCGACGACACCTTACGCTCAAACCGCAGCTTGGTCTCGGCCGCATCACCCCATTCGGCTTTAGCCAATGGCGAGAGATCCGACTCATATCTGAGCAGGCAGTTTACGACCAATACACGAGCGTGCTCTACGCGCTTCTCGATCGGTTCGTATCGGCAAAAGGCTCGCTTGTTATATGGAAACGGAAGCTCTTCGGCCAAGGTTGGTGTGACTGCGGCGTCAAACATACTAGCGAATTCTATCGAACAAATTCCGGAAACCGCAACAACGATTCCCGGAAATTAAGATGATTATATCAGTCCGGTCTTTGCTTGGTCGACTGGTTAAACTCCGGCATTTTCTCACCCGGCCCGATAGCGTCAACCTGCGACCTTATTTCGCGCAGAACTCCACCACGCAAACGACTTGTAAGGTCGGACCTCCGAGATTCGATCAGTAGCAACGAACGTTGCCAGGCCGTTTCGAGACGGTCGGCGAGTGTCGAAATCTTCGTAATGTCGTATGGAATAGCGAATTCCCGGCAGCCGATCCTTGCAAAAACTTGCATATAACGTGCTGTCGCGAGGTCAGGACATGCGAAACGATGCCGGCCCACCTTTAGCTCGATACCGAGGAGCGTGTGCATCACGTCGGCCGAGTTTTCGCGTTCCGGTATGTCGAGAGAGCACGAGCGGGTCCGCAGCGTCCGCACTTCATCGGCGTAGATCGCGGGCAGCCAGTCTTTGCCCATCGCGGCCTGAATTTCATCTGACGTGCTCATCTAAAGTGAATCGATCTTTTGCTGGTAGAGATTGAAAAGTTTCCCGACGTGAATGCCATCGACGAGAGCGTGATGAGCCTCGACCGAGAACGGCATCTTCTTTACCGGACCTTCGTCAAACATTTTTCCGAAAACCATTCGCGGAATTGTCTGACGGTTGTTGCGAGGGCTAGCGTGTTTGAAGCTTGTAAACGACACCCACGGGATCGACGAGTAATAGATGAGGTCATATCGGTCCGTCTCGACGTCGAATGTTTTGAGCGCAAGATATTTTTCTCGTGCTGCTTTCCCCAGGCGGTCAAACTCGAAGATGTCGTTCGTGAGCGGGAAGTAACAGAACGAAAATGTCTCGTCCTCGTTGAGGATCGTCTGCGTCGCCTCAACACGATCAAACTCTACGACTCGCTCATCGATCATACGCAGACGAAATTCGCGGATCTCGTTGGCGGATTGTACCGATAGAAAAAGCGCCGCCAGCGAGTAGGCAAGGTTATTCTCCTTGCAGAAACGATGGAGGCGCGTTACGTCGAGATTCGCGGTGATGTTAAAGAACGGGTCCTCGTAGTTGAGGAAGAACTCGTAGGTCGACTTGCGTTCCCACGCGTCGATGTCCACTTCGTGAAACATCGACACCTACTTCGAGACTACGCCTACCGTTGTGGGTACGGGCTGCGAGAATCGCTCGATCACGCCGTTCGCAAAGATCCCAAAATAAAGTACGCCGATTACTGTGATGACCAACGCGGCGGCAAGACCCAACGGCATTTTCGGCTGATGCCAATCCGATGTGCGCTCGCGGAAGAACATAACGACGATCAGACGCAGGTAATAGTACGCCGAGATAGCGGTGTTGATGACCGCGACGACGACGAGGAACGTCAGCATCGCATTTCCCGCCTCGAGAGCCGGACGGAAAACGAGTACCTTGCCCATGAATCCGGCTGTGAGCGGAAGTCCGAGCAGCGAGAGCATGAAGAGCGATAACGTAAAGGACAATACCGGCGACTTGAAGCCGATGCCGTTGTAATCTTCGAACTCTGTGCGACGGTCGTTCTTCTGACCGAGCAACGCAATGATCGCGAAGGCACCCAGATTCGTCACCGCGTAGGTAAGCATGTAGAACGCGACCGACGCGATCGCCTCGTCGCGAGCGATCGTCGACTTGGCCGCAACAGCACCCGCACCGACAAATCCGACCATCGCGTAACCGGCGTGTGCGATAGACGAGTAAGCGAGCATGCGTTTCACGTTGGTCTGCATGATCGCGACGATGTTTCCGACCGTCATCGAAAGGATCGCCATAACGGTCAACGCCGTCATCCACGAATCGTGAAGATAACCCGCCGCTTGCACGCCGGCGACGAACGGGAAGCCGAGAACAAACACACGAACAAACGATGCAAAAGCCGCCGCCTTTGGTCCGGCGGCCATGAAACCGGTGACTGGGGTCGGCGCTCCTTCGTAGACGTCAGGCGTCCAGATATGAAACGGTACGGTCGCGACCTTGAATCCAAAACCGATAACCATCATTGCTCCGCCGATCAATAGCAGGGCGGGGAAGTTCGCGTTAGGAACTCGAGCGGCGATCTCCGTAATGTTTGTCGAGCCGGTTGCTCCGTAGGTCAACGCCATTCCATAAAGGAGGAAAGCGGACGCAAACGAGCCGAGAATGAAGTACTTCATCGCGGACTCGTTCGACTTAAGATCACCGCGACGCAAACCGCACATAACGTACGTCGCGATCGAGAGGGTCTCGAGACCGAGGAAGATCACGACGAGGTCGTTGCCGGACGCCATCAGCATCATCCCGAATGTCGCGAACATGAGCAGCGCGTTGTACTCGCCGGCCGGGACGTTCTCACGTTCGACCCAGACCGTCGAAACAAGGACGGTCATTGCCGACACCAGCAGAAATACAAAAGAGAAGCCGAGACGAAGGCTGTCGTGAGCGATCATTCCATTCCACGAACCGGCGGGTTGTGGTTCGCCCCACATCATGCCAAGGAGGACACCGGACGCGGCCAAACCGACAAGCGCAATGATGCCCGTCGTCTTTCGATCCTTCGGGAAAAAACTGTCGTAAACCATCGCGACGATACCCGCAAAAGCCACGATAAGCTCAGGCAGGATGACCGTCATGTTTACGTTTGGAGTAACTAATTGCATAAAATCGTACGGCGGACTGTTAGTTCGCCAGGAACGGGCTAACAGCCCGTTCTACTTTTTTGCCTGATCGACAGATCCTCCGGCTTGATGAACGACACGTTCCTGGATCGCTTTCACCGACTCCTCTGAAGTGTCTAAGAACGGTCGCGGGTAAACTCCCATGTAGACCATCAGGAACAGGAGCGGAGCGATCAATCCGATCTCGCGCCAGCTTAGATCGGCTAGCGACTTGTTCTTCTCGTTCGTTACTTTTCCGAAGAACACACGTTGGATCATCCACAGCAGATAGACCGCGGCGAAGATCACACCGCTTCCCGCCACCATCGTCGCTATGTAGTTCCAATTCGCCGTCGCACCGATCGGCAGGATCGTCGACTTCCACATTCCGACCATGATCAGAAACTCGCCGACAAACCCGTTAAGGAACGGAAGCCCGACCGACGACATCGATGTGATCACGAAGATCGTCGCGTAGATCGGCATCACATTAGCGAGACCGCCGAAGTCGGAGATCTGACGAGTGTGACGGCGCTCGTAGATGAATCCGACAAGAAGAAAGAGAGCTCCTGTCGAAACGCCGTGGTTCAACATCTGGTACAAGGCTCCCTGCATTCCCCATTCAGTGAACGAGAACATGCCGAGGATCACGAATCCCATGTGTGCGACCGACGAATATGCGACAAGCCGTTTCACATCCGGCTGCACCATCGCGACGAGTGCTCCGTAGACGATACCGATGATCGCCAGGATGATGAAAAACGGTGCGAACTCCTGACTCGCTTCCGGGAAAAGCGTGAAGTTGAAACGCATCAGACCGTACGTTCCCATCTTTAGGAGTACGGCAGCGAGGATCACCGAACCCGCGGTCGGTGCTTCGGTATGAGCGTCCGGCAGCCACGTATGGAACGGGAAGAGCGGGACCTTGATCGAGAATGCGAGTGCGAACGCAAGGAACAGAAGCGTTCCGGTCGAGCCCGCGAAAGAAAGGTGACCGAGTTTCAGCGTGTTTAGAAGCGTTACGTAGTCGAACGTACCGGTGCCCGTCTCGCCGGCGTGCAGGTAATAGAGCGAGATGATCGCCACCAGCATGAGAAGCGAGCCGAGCGCCGTGAAAATGAAAAACTTAACCGCTGCGTAGACCCTCTCCTTGCCGCCCCAAATACCGATCAGGAAAAACATCGGTACGAGCGATGCTTCGAAGAAGAGGTAGAAGACCAGCAGGTCGAGCGAGACGAATACGCCGATCATCGCTGACTCGAGCAGCAGAATGAAAACGTAAAATGCCGCCGGGCGTTTCTCGACCGCGTGCCAGGTCGAGATAACCGAGATGGGCATGATGAACGTCGTCAGGACCACGAGCCAGAGACTCAAGCCGTCGACACCGAAATGAAAATTCGTGTTGATGGCTTTGATCCACGGAGTGCTGGTTTCAAATAGAAAACCGTTCGCAGAAGGCGAGCCTTTGTCGACGACGAGAATCAATGAGACGAGAAAGTTAACGACCGTGAAGCCGAGTGTCAGCCACTTGAGCTGGCTTTCCTGTTTCCAAAACAAGTGATGTGCAAGCGTCGCCGCCGCACCAAACACCGGGAGCAGGATCAGGATCGTTAAGAGATTTGCAGAAATGAAATCCATCGTAATGTTCGTTGTTCGTCGTTCGTTGTTCGTCGTAGGTTCGTCGCGGCAAGGCCCAACGAACAACGGTCAACGAACAACGATCTAACCCACTAACTTCAAACCGTAATAAATGAAATACCCGAGCACCGCGAGCGCACCGAGCAGGATGATCGCCGCGTAGCTTCGGACGAACCCGACCTGAACGCCTCGAAGCGCCTTACCCAGGGCGGTCACAAAATGTCCGATACCGTTAACGGTGCCATCGATAAAGCCGAGATCGAAACCTTTCCAAAGTCCTTCTCGCGACAATTTCGTAAGCGGGTCGACGATGTAGCCGTTGTACAACTCGTCGATACGCCACTTGTCTTCGAGGATCTTCGGCATCTTTCGGAGCGGTGTCTTGCCAAATGCGGCGACGCCGATAGCGATACCTCCGATCGCGAGGAGCAGCGAGAGCCCGGCAAGCAGACGCTCATTCCGCAGCTCTTCCGGCGAATGCTCTTCGTGGGCGGCAGCAGTCGTTCCTTCAGCCGCGAGCTTAGGAGCTTCAGCTGACGCGTAAAGATCTTTCAGCTCTTTGTCGGCGACCGAAGCGTGCGGTTTTGCCGTGGGGGCACCGTGTTCATCCGTTTTGCCGACATGAGCGATGACAGGTGCGAGCGTTTCTTCAAAAATATTCGGCACCGCTCCGCCGCTCAAAGCGTATGGAACACCAACAAGACCGCCAACCGTCGAAAGGACCGCGAGCACTATCAACGGCACCGTCATCGACCACGGTGATTCGTGCGGTTTGAAGTCAGCCGGCAACGCGTGGTGATGATCTTCTTCATCGTCGGCGTGCTCGTCATGAGCATCAGCGTGGGCATCGTCGTGACCATGCTCCTCGCCCGGGATCCCGTCATGGAAACGCTCTTCACCGAAGAACGTCATCCACATCATTCGCGTCATGTAGACGGCGGTGAGGACGGCAGTGAGCAAACCGACTCCCCAGAGAACATAGTTCCACGGTTCGGGAATCGCGTGTGTCGCGAAAGTCTTGTAGAGGATCTCGTCCTTCGAGAAGAACCCGGCGAACGGGATGATCCCGCAGATCGCGAGCCATCCGGCCATCATCGTGATGAACGTGATCGGCATGTACTTGCGAAGATTTCCCATCACTCGCATGTCCTGCTCGTGATGCATTCCGTGAATAACGGAGCCCGAGCCAAGGAACAGCAGGGCCTTAAAGAACGCGTGCGTCATCACGTGAAAGATCGCCGCGACGAACGCCCCGACGCCGCATGCAAGGAACATGTATCCGAGCTGCGAGACTGTCGAGTAGGCGAGAACTTTCTTGATGTCGTTCTGTGCAAGACCGATAGTCGCCGCAAAGATCGCGGTCGCACATCCGATGATCGCGACTATAAACATCGCGGTCGGGGCGTTCTGAAAGATCGAGTTGCAACGGACGACCATGTAGACGCCAGCGGTGACCATCGTCGCGGCGTGGATCAACGCAGATACCGGAGTCGGACCGGCCATAGCGTCGGGAAGCCAGGTGAAAAGAGGAATCTGAGCTGACTTACCGGTCGCACCGATGAACAGCAGTACCGCAACCGATGTAAGTCCGCCGGCGGTGATGGCTGCGAGAGCGAATGGTTCGGGCGACCCGACATTCGCTGCGATCCACGAGAACACGCTTTGAACCTGCGTTCCGTCAACCGTCTTGTCGTAGAACGAGATCGAGCCTGTCAGCGTGAAAATCAGGAACACTCCCATCAGCACGCCCCAGTCACCGATACGGTTCATGACGAATGCCTTCTTCGCCGCACGTCGCGCTTCGTCGAGCTTTAGGTAGTAACCGATCAGCAGGTACGAGCAAAGACCGACACCTTCCCAACCGACGAACATCAGCAGGAAGTTATCCGCGAGGATGAGCGTCAACATCGAGAACATGAACAGGTTCAAGTAGGCGAAGAATCGATAGAAGCCTTTGTCGCCATGCATGTACCCGGTCGCAAAGATGTGGATCAGCAGACCGACGAAAGTCACAAAGCAGACGTAAATGCCGCTCAACCGATCGATACCGAGACCGAAGTCCGCGCGGAATCCGCCGACGTTGACCCACGTCCAGAGGTGATCCAGGACGGGCTGACTCCCGACCAAGGCGCCTTCGTGCGACGTGCCGATGCCGAACGAGATCATGAACGCGACGATCGTCGAGATCGCGATCGTTCCGCACGCGACTGCGCCGCTGAACGTTTCGTTCTTCAGCCTGCCGCCGATCAGCCAGTTGATCACCGCCCCGGCGAGCGGGGCAAAGATGATGATGCTTATCAGGTTATTCTCAACCATTATCCTTTCAGTTCCGGCATTAGCCGGAGAAAACTATCGCTTGCGCGTCGCAGGGCGAGTCGCGGTTGCCGGTCGTGTCGTCGCCGGCCGGCTCGGCGGTGTCACCGGGAGCCTGATGTCTTCGACCGTCACCGGATTCTCAGCGAGGATCCGGTTGATGACCTTCGCCTCGAGGTCCACTTCCAATTTTGTGCGAACGTAAAGCGTCGCTGGGATCGCCCTGCCGTTCGGATCGTCCGGATCTTTGTATCCGGTTCCGATCAGAATGTGACGGACATCGTATCGCGAGCCATCAACCGATTTTCTCTCGAGCTTGATCACGTGATAACCGTAATCGCTCTGCACTACATCGGAGACTTGTCCCGGCTCTAGAGCGAGCGTTGCCTTTTCAAACTGTGGGACCATGACACCCTTCGCAACGTTTGCGTAAAGACCGCCGTTCTTTTTTCCATTATCGCCATCGTTGCCTGGATCCTCAGTAAACTCGTTAGCAAGTGCGGCGAAATCTTCGCCCGCTCGGGCGCGGTCACGTATCTTGGTCGCCTTATCCAGGGCAGTCTTACTGTCAAACTCGGGATGCTGCGCGATATAAGCTGCAACCTCAGCGTCGCTCACCGTTAACTCGGGTCCGATCTCTTCCGCCGCCAAACGAGCAAGAAACTGCACCTGCTGCATCTTCACCTTCATCTCGGCTTTCGAACGTTCT
>DATEOJ010000176.1:0-13265 GCA_035274235.1 Pyrinomonadaceae bacterium | reverse complement strand
AACCATTCCCTTTTTGGCTACTAAAAAACGTTTTTAGTTCGACAATCTTAACCGAGCCCCAGGGGCAATGTCAATAACTTTTTCCGGCTAGATCGCAACCCTTTCTTAGGTCGATTTTAACGGGAGTTTTTCAAAGAATTTAGCGTATTCGTAGGCGATTTCTTCGCCGGCTCGAGTGTTCTTGTATGCCCTTTCTCGGTGCGAGATCTCCGTCAATTGGCTCGCTGACAGATCGCCGTACGCCTTGGTGACCCACGCAACAGTTTTTTGCTCCTCAGGCGTCAGGAAATCAACCGCTGAATTCTCACCGCTCAAGATTAGCTCGGAAGAATTCTTCTCCGAGATATCGACGACGCCGTAATGCTGCAACGCTTCCAACGTGTCTTCGTAACCGTCAGGAACCGGCCCGTACGGAAGGTGAACATAACGCGAACCTGAGATCGATGTGCCGTACGTGTAGTAGTGGATGAAGTCCGCGTAGAAGAGAAGCTTGTTGAGTTTTGTCTTGTAAAGGTTCGACGCATTGGTGGCGAAGTAAGAAACGACGGCCGCCATCTTGTCCGGCGAAAAGATCCGATTGCCGTTGAAAATGTTCAGTCCCGCGGCAGCGACAGCGACCGATGCTTTCTCGGCGGGCTGGGCGTCATCCAGCAACCGTGCAAAGTCGCGGGCGTCTTCATAGGTCGGTGACGTCAGTCGCTCGACCGCATCTTCAAACAGCGTATCGAGACGAAGGCTAAGCCACTCGACGACCGAATCGCGAATTGCTTTGTCAGAGTAGTCCGTCCCGCAGTCCGTCTTGATCGATTCGCGTAACTCTGCGACAAGCGGTCTAAGTCGGGACTCCGGTATTTCGAATGTAACTGCGTTTGAATTCATGATAATGCAGGGCGGTCCACTGCATCCTAGCGCACTTGGAAATGCGTGTAAATAATTAGTCGAAAAGGGTTAAGCAGATTTTTTGCGCTTAAAGTTTCGGGCGATACTTCAGGTTTGAGGCCGTATCCGACTCGTTTTTAGGCGACTTTCACCGGCCGATCATGGTCGCAAGCATCGTCGCGCAAAGCTTCCCATCCGCGAATGCATCGGCCGAACAGACTGTAAGAGTCCTCCCCGACCTTTTTACTTCAGCGTGTGCGCTGATCACCGAACCCTTGGCAGGAGAAAGCAGATTGACTTTGAATTCGACGCTGAGGACGGACGAGGCTGCCGGCATCAGTGTATAGGCCGCATAGCCGCACGCGCTGTCGAGGATAGTAGTAACAATGCCGGCGTGAATGAATCCATCCTGCTGGGTCAGGTCCTCGCGGAAGGGGATCGAGATCTCAACTACGCCCGGCTCGACGGTGTCTAAACTCGCTCCGATGAGCTGCATCACGCGCTGCCGGAAAAAGTTTTCGCGTACACGTGTTTTGAAATTTGGATCCTGTGCTTCGAATGAATTTTTCACTACCCCTTTTTTCTCCTTCTGATATACAATCTCGCAAAATTGAATCTACTATATGCTCTTCCTCTCCCATTCCGCCGCAGTGTACGGCATCGACGCGCTCGTCGTCGATATCGAAGTCAACCTACAACCCGTTCCTAAGAGAGACGAAAGCCTTCCGGCGTTCACGATCGTTGGGCTACCGGATACGGCGATCCGCGAATCACGGGAGCGCATCCGTGCCGCGATCACCAACAGCAACTATTTCTTTCCGATAGATCGGACGACGGTCAACCTTGCTCCAGCCGACGTAAGAAAAGAGGGTGCAAGTTTCGACCTGCCCATAGCTCTGAGCATTCTTGGTGCGCACGCCGACCTTGGAAAGCTCGAGAATCTTAACAACGTTCTCAGCGTTGGCGAATTGTCGCTCGACGGTCGGGTTCGTCCCGTGCGTGGTGCGTTGTCGATAGCTCTCACTGCGCGTAACAGCGGAATTAAGAGCATCTTGCTGCCGGAAGAAAATGCGACCGAGGCAGCCGTTGTACAGGGCATCGATGTTTATCCCGTAAGAGATCTTCGAGAGTCCGCGTTTCTCGTTCAGGAGATCGCCGAAGGAATACAGAGACGCGTCGAACCGCTCAAACTCGACATCGCGACGATGAAGCAGATCGATGTCGACTACCGTTACGACTTTTCGGAAGTGCGAGGACAGACGACGGCAAAACGTGCCCTCGAGATCGCCAGTGCTGGGGGACACAACATCCTGTTCATCGGTCCGCCGGGCTCTGGGAAGACAATGTTAGCGAAGCGCCTGCCGACTGTCCTGCCGCCGCTCGAGTTCGAAGAAGCGCTTGAGATAACAAAGATCCATTCGGTCGCGGGTCTTACGGGGCGGTCCGGTTTGATCACTGAACGACCGTTCAAGAACCCGCATCACACGGTCTCGCAAGCCGGTCTGATCGGTGGCGGATCGATACCGCGGCCCGGCGAAGTTTCGCTCGCACATCTCGGAGTGTTATTTCTCGACGAACTTCCCGAATTCGATCGCAGCGTACTCGAAGTTCTGCGACAGCCGATGGAGGACAAGCAGGTAACGATCTCGCGGGCCGCTACTTCGCTTACGTTCCCGGCGAACTTCACACTTGTCGCGTCTATGAATCCCTGTCCATGCGGCTACTTTGGATCGACGCGTCAGTGCACGTGTAATGAGTTTCAAGTCAGACGCTATATCAGTAGAGTGTCCGGCCCGTTGATGGACCGGATCGATATTCATGTCGATGTACCGGCGGTGAAGTTCAACGAGTTGCGCGGAAAGGGAGTCGAGAAATGTGATTCCTCCGCCGTGATCCGCGAGAGAGTGATTCGAGCACGGGAGATTCAACTCGCGCGTTTGAGTGGTGAAGGGGTCTTTTCGAATTCGGCGATGTCACCGAGACAGATCCGCACTTACTGCGAGCTTGATGCGAAATGCGAAGCTCTTCTGGAACGAGCGATGCAAAGGCAAGACCTGTCGGCACGTGCACACGATCGAATATTAAAAGTCGCACGGACGATCGCCGACCTTGCGTCAAGCAAGAACATTCAGCCCGATCACATCAGCGAAGCGATCAACTTTCGTTCGCTCGATCGGAACTACTGGGCGTGAAGAAACTCTGGAACCAATCGTTGACGATGCAATCGATGACGAGGTGGATACGCTCATCGGTTCCATGATTCTCGACCGCATGATAAAGATTGAAATTCAAATACCAAGCTTCGCCCTCGCCCATCTCGACCCGTTTGTCGTCCAGATAGAACTCGACGAACGGACTTGTCTTAATAGGAACGTGAACACGAGCGACTCCGTCATCAACGCTTAGTTTGTGATCCCGGTGACGACGGATCTTTGCACCGGCGCCAAGACGTAGAAATCTAACGGACTCAGTTTCACATTCGAAACCTTTCAGGACGTCGCGCACCGCCGGGCATTTCTCAAGAGCAGGAGTGTCCTCGAATTTCTCGGCAGTGGGATCCGGATACAAACCTACGTGAGCGTTGGCCGCTGCACGGAGGGCGATCCCACTCCAGTCACCTTCGTAATACTGAGTGTTGAAATGAGGCGTCCAGTCAGCTTCAGAGAAACCGCGGAGGTCGTTCTTCAAGGCAACGGGATCAAAACGGAATGGCAGTTTCAATGTCGGAATCATGGGCGACCTTTTATTCTTTTCTTCTTCAATTGCTCGTAGAGCGGATCTACAAACTCTTTCGCGGCGCGACGAGCTTCATCGGTTGCGGTAGCGCGCTTCGAGTCGGAATCTTTTGCAAACGTTTGCTGCGGCACCTTTGCGTCGAACTGGGACCTTTCTTTCATCCGCGCGATTTCGCCTCCGGTAAATGTGACGCCAAAGTGGTCGGCGATCGAACCCCAGACGGCTTCCGGCAACTCTTCGTAATCGACCGGCAGGACTTGTTCATCGCTCGAAAACCTCAATGCACTTTTCAAAAATTCCGCGAGAACGCGTGCACAATGCTCCTCAACACTCACGCTCAGCGAGACATCGAGACTCAGTTCCGGCAATTGTTTTGCAAGTGCTCCGGGTACCATGTGTGACCCACGTTTCCTGAGGTGCGAGACTATCACTTCGATGGGGTTTCGATATAAGAAAACGATGGGCACTGTAGGGAACGCCTTCGTGATCGTATCGAGGTCGAGCGTGTTCCAACTATCGAACTTTATAAAGTAGCGTTGTTCAGCACTCCATCGTCGTCGACCAAAGGCTGCAACCATCCATTTCAACGCCGCGCCTGACTGAATTTCGGTATCGCCATCACGGCTCATCTCGATAAGGGCATCGATCGGAGGAGCCTCCGAGATCACTATGTTGCTCGGAAGCGACGCGAGCAGGTCACTGACGAGCGTCGACCCGCATCGCGATATGTGAAAGATGAAACCGGTCGGAGGTATTGTTTCGGTTTGGCTGACGATCTCCTCGAGCGATGCGACCGGCGTGTTACGTCGGAATAGACGATTGAACGGTATTCGCATTCGGCGACGGATAGTGTCCCCAAAGTAGGCTTCATCAAAACGCTGTTCTCCCAGATGGCACCATTCGACAAAGTACTGGGCGTCCTTCCGAAAAATACGGACCGGGACCCACTCTCGAAAGTCGTCGATTGATCCCGTCATACCGCCTGCTGGACCCAAGCTGCGTCGGCATCACGCATCTCGATCACTATGTCCTCGCGATTGAAGTCGTATCCATGCTCTGACGCCATCGATACGACGCGGTCAATGAACTCCGACCTGTCGGCAATCGCCAGTAGTTCGTTCTGCATAGACGCGCTCGCGAAAACTATCTCGCGAAACCGTTCAAATGATTTGTTCGACATATCCTATGACCTATCGACGTCGTCGCCGATAAAGCCTGACTTTTCGAGATAGGAAATTACAATTTCTGCGTTTTGTTCAGCAGGGCGAGACTCGCCGTCGATCGTTATCTCAGCCGAAACGGGTTCCTCGTATACATCGCCTACTCCGGTAAAGTTTTTTATCTCTCCCGCGGCAGCCTTTGCATACATCCCCTTCGGATCTCTTTCCTTGCAAACCTCAAGCGGTGTCGATACAAAAACTTCGACGAAGTTCTCGCCGATCATCTTTCGGACGCCATTCCGCGCTTCGCGATAAGGACTGATCGCGGCGCAGATAGCGACGCCGCCGTGACGGACGATCTCAGAGGCAACAAAACCAATGCGTCGAATATTCGCATCTCGGCCCGCGCGATCGAAGCCTAGACCGGCCGAGAGATTCGAGCGCACGATGTCTCCGTCGAGCAGTGTGACTCGTCGGCCGTATCGCGCAAGCATCGCTGTCACGATCTCCGCCGTTGTCGATTTCCCAGCACCACTCAATCCGGTAAACCAGACGCAGACTCCCTGACGCGAACGCGGCGGGCGAGAGTTTTCTAATAGACGCGCAACTTCGGGTCGCATCAACCAATCGGGCACGCCGCGCCCAAGGTTTAGAAACTCGTCACGCGACATCGTTCCGGACAGCGATATGAACTTCGCTCCTTCAGCTACCCGAGAGCGTTCAGCGTAAGTTCCGGTTTCCTGCAAGTAAACAAAGTCGCCAAATGAAACCACGCCAACACCGATCTCGGAACTGTATTGTTCAACCAGTGTCCGTGCCGCGTCCGGTTCGCAGAACGGCCTGCCTTGCTCATCCAACCCCGGGCTGGCATGATCACGCCCGACAATAAGATTGTTGGCGCCGTAGTTCCTTCTAATGATCGCGTGCCATAAGGCTTCCCGCGGACCGGCGAACCGCATCGCCAGAGGCAGCAGCGAAAGCAGCACGCGATCCGGCTCGAAATATTTTTTCGTTACGACCTTGTACGACCTGACACGAATGTGATGATCGATGTCACCGGGCTTGGTCAAGCCGACAACCGGGTGGAGCAGCAGTGTCCCTCCGGTTGTTTTGATCGCCTGTTTGGCCATCTCCTCGTGAGCGCGATGAAGCGGGTTTCTTGTCTGAAACGCTACAACGTTCGGATTGCCAATTTCTTTCAGCCGAGCGCGGACTCCTGCCGGAGTCAGTCTTAGTTCGGGGAAGTCGTAGTATCGCGGGAGCTGAAGCACGCGAATCGGCCCGGACGCGAAGCGATTTCCCCATGACGCCATCTCTCCAACCAGCGGGTGCAAGATGCTCTCCGTTTCGAGAACATTCCGTGCGAAGGCCTGACGCTCCCATTTGTAGACCTCGTCGACGCGCATCACCGCAAGCGGATTTTGCTTCTGATCGCGCAGCGTCACATGTGCGCCTTCAGGTAGATCGAGATCGTCTGGTATTGGAAGCGTTATCGGTATCGGAAAGATCGTGCCGTCTGCCAATCTCATCTCGGACAGCACTCGTTCGTAATCTGCCCGACCCATAAAGCGATCCAGCGGAGAGAACGCACCTGTAGCAAGTAGTTCGAGATCACAGAGGGCTCGCCTTGAGAGGATGACCGACCGGAGTGTGGCTGCGTATGCGCGAAGATCCTCCGCCTCGGATTCGTCGGTTATCAGGTCGACGAGGTGCTCACAGTACGGTGAGATCAAGGGGTCGAATTGTGAGTGCTCGGCATCCATCTGGAATCAAGAAAGTGAGAGCGTACTCGAAGTATCGAGCACGCTCTCTAGTTTCAAACGATCTCGACCGTCCTTCTAAGGTGAAGGAGCTCCGGGTTTACCATCACTCGGTTCCGCGAGCGCCCCGTCAGACTCAGCAATGAAGTCGAGTCCAACAATGTCGTCGCTAAGCGTGATCGTCCTAGGTGCGAACTGATATCGCTTATGGGTGACCGTGACGATATACGTCTGCCCAGCGGGAACATTGTCGAGTGTGTAGTACCCAAACGGGTTCGTGAGAGCAAAGACGGTCGCTCCATCCTGGTTCTGAATAGCGATACGTGCGTATCCGATAGCACGACCCGCGCCATCACGTACCTGTCCGCTTATCCTCGCGTTAGCCGCCGTCGGTCCAAGGACCTGTTGGACACGGGGCGACGCGTTGTTGTTGCTCGCGAGAAAGTTCGTGTTGCCGCTGTACGCTGCCGTTATGTTGTAGTTGCCGGCAATAGTGAACGTGATGGTACACGTCGCCTGGCCGCTAGCGTTAAGAGCGACATTGGAACAAACCGGGCTACCATTTCGCGAGAACGTCACTGTTCCGCCCGCACCAACCGAGGCGGCACTGGGCGCCGATGCAGTGACAGTCGCCGTGAATGTTACCGGCTGACCCGTGGAAGACGGGTTTGCCCCTCCCGAGATAACGGTTGTCGTGCTTGCCTGGTTAACCGTCTGTGGGTTGCTAGTCAGCGAACCACTGCTCGAATTGAACGTCCCCGTACAAGCAGCCGAAGCTCCTGCGTAACTCGCCGTTATCGTGTGGCTGCCGGTTGAAAGCGTCGAGGTAGTTACCTGAGCCTGGCCCGATGCATTCAACGCGACGGCACCGCCGATCGGGGTCGCACCGTCGAAGAACTGAACGTTTCCGGTCGGGGTTCCAAGCCCGGCGGTGCTTACAGTGGCCGTGAAGGTTACCGGTTGACCAAACACGCTCGGATCGGCGCTAGACGAAACCGATGTTGTAGTGGTTGCCGCTGCAAGTGTGAACGTCAGACTCCAGCTACCGATCACCGTATTCGCGGCATCGCCTGCATCTTCCGTCGCATACAGTGACCAGGTTCCATTGGGGCTTCCGCCGTTGAAGAGGGCAAACGTGCCCGCGCCATCCGTAGTTGCGAAAGTATACGGAGCCGCCGGGGCAGGTGCCGGGAACGTATCCGTAGCACCTCCATAGGAGGCCGGTCTATAGGTGCCGGTAGTGATCGCGGTATTGTCTGGTAAAAGAGTCGCGGCCGCGTCGTCAAACGTGATCGTCTGGCCGACTATATCGATGTTTCCGCCAGCGTCACCCATAAAGACAAATTTCTGGCCGCCGGGTCCGACGAGCAAGAAATCGTTGTCATCGGGCGTAATCGCGCTGGTAATCGTCATCGTCAGCGTAACCTTCGAGATCGCTCCGCCGAGGCCGGAGACAATGATATTCGAGGGGTACGGGCTTCCGATCTGAGTCGCATTTGAAACTGTGATACCACCGTTGTTCGCGAAGTTAGTGCATGTGACGACAGTCGGGCTGTTCACCTGCTGCGTCACTGTACCGCTACTTATATTGAATTGTCCGGGCGCACCGTTGTAATCGGCGGTCAGGACGTAAGTGCCTTGCGGCTGAGCGGGCACGTTGCAAGTGGCCACGCCGCTAACAACCGCAACGGTCGCGCACAGTACGGTCGCGCCATTCCGGAACGTCACTGTTCCGGCGTTGACCGTGCTCGTGCTAGTCACGTTCGCGGTAAGAAGGAACGACTGGGCAGTAGTTGACGGATTAGGACTCGATGACAAGACGGTCGTTGTCGCCGCATCACCGCTCGTCGTAAGCGTCAACGTCCAGGATCCGACTGTCGAATTACCACCGCCACCGGCATCGTCGTCGAAATACAAACTCCACATTCCATTAGGAGCATCTCCGCCATAAACGGACGCGAACGTCGCGACACCGGCTGTCGGCGCAGAGTTATACGGGCCGGCCGGAGCGGGGGCGGGGAAAGTGTCCGAGTCGGAGGCAAAATCCGTCGGGCGGAACGTGCCGGTTGAGAGGGCACCGCTGCTCGGAAGTTGTGAGCCGGCCGCGTCGTCTAGTGTTATGTTCACGCCGGATGTCACGACGGCGGTCCCGACATCCGAAACGAAAATGTATTTGTCGCCGTTCGGTCCGACAAGCAAGAAATCGACGTCGCTGGTACGCGGTAGATTCAGGTTGGTCAGCGTAAGCGTGACCTTCGAGATCGTACCCGACAATCCACTGACAAAGATGTTCGAAGGATATGGAACTCCGGAGGCACCACCTAAATTATCGTTGATGGTTATCGTGCCCGGATTTGTAAAGTTATTACCGACGATGACCGTCTGGTTATTTACCGTTTGGAGAATGTTGCCGTTGCTACCCGCAAATGATCCGCCGCCGCTGTAAGTCCCGGTGACCGTGTGTGTGCCTTCGCTTAAAGTATTTGCCGGCACAACGCACTGTGCCTGACTGCTCGCGTTAACAGCAACTGCCGCGCAGAGTGTGACGGCCCCGTCCGTGAATGTAACCGTGCCGGCGCTTCCGACGTTCGGAGCGATCGTTGCGGTGAAGGTTACCGGATTCTGTCTGAATGACGGATTAGCTGAAGACGTAACGGTGGTTGTTGTGGACGTGCCGGCCGAAACCGTAATATCGATCGTCCAACCGCCGGCCAAACTGTTCGCGCCGCCGCCGCCTGCGTCATCAAACGCATACAGATTCCAGTTACCGTTAACATTCGCACCCGATAGACCATTGAATACTGACGCAAAGGTCGCGGTGTTTGCCGTTCCGGTCGTGATTGGTCGGTTATATGGACCAACCGGAGCAGGTGACGGGAAATCCGGATCCGTCGTATCGTAGTCGGTCGGCTTGTAGGTGGTCCCATTCGCGGGATTCGTCGGGTTGGCCGGAACATTGGCAGCACCCGAGTCGGCGAGCGTAAATGTTATCGGGCCAACAGCGGTCAAGTTCGCACCGGCATCGGAAAGAATAATCAACTTTTGTCCGCCGGGGCCGACGAGCAGGAAATCAAGATTGCTTGGACGCGGAGAAGTAAAGCCGTTGAGCGTAACGCTGACTGAACTGATCGTACCTACCAGGCCGGAAACGGCAATGGTCGAAGGGTATGGACTTCCGACGGTCGGATTGTCCGGGATATTGATGGTCGTGCTGTTTGTAAAAGGAGCCAACAAAGCGCCCGCTTCGTCAGGCGCAGCTCTATCACTCGTCGCGGTGTTTACCGGTTCAGCTTTTTGAACAGGCTGATCAATCCTAACTGGATCTTCTTTTTGAACTTGGTGAGGGGTATGGGCCGTCGCAGCGATCGGACTTAAGATCATCGACATAAGAAGCAGGAATGAAACGAATACCTGCAAAGCTACAAACCCATTGCGACGAATGATAGAAATATTTTTTTTCATGGCGGGACGCGTTTGAACGGCGCTTCGCAATAAGCCGAGGCCGTTCGACATTCAGAAAACTGGCAAAGAACGGAGCTGCTGGTTTAAGGATTGGCGGGCTCGGACTTGGTGAAACCGATTCGTCCGAAGCCCGCCGAGATATTTTCTAATTTCTCGATGGGAAGATCCCCTCGAGTGCAATCAGATAGTTTAATGCCAGGTAAGGTTGAAGTATCGAAAACGGCTGACTACCGCCATTGTTCGAGATCGCCCCTGGAGCAAAGTTCGAATCGATCGCTCCAGTAGTGTACGCGTTCGCGGTCGATCCTCCCGACTTAACAACACCTGGAACTGTAGTTGGCGCAGGTGCCGAATCGTTGCCGTCGCTACTGCTCGTCCGCATCAGATGATTGTGGGACGGCATATTGTTCAAGGTTAACGTCGTGTTTTCAACACCAGCCTGCTGACCTAGCGAGTACGGCGAAAGTCCGGGGCCTTGTCCGAAATGGATCGGAGTTCGACCTTGCAATTGCGGCAGCCCGAACGTGGTTTGCCCATTGCCGCCGTATGTTGTGCCGAGAATACTAAAGAGTGCTGTATTTTGAGCAATCGGAAGAAGCTGACCGTTGCACATCGCGTAACCCCGGATTGCGAAGTTACCGCCGAAAATAATGATCATACCGAGAAAGGGTTCTGCCATTGTGGGGTCTCCTTAATTGCTGAGTTTGAGAAAAGTGAAGAAATAATACGCCTTTTCGGTTGGAACATACAACAAAAAATCTTGAGTATTCGGGCAACGAGGGATAAAATCCCTTTGCCTTCATTTTTGCCTCATTTTTAAGGAGAAAGATCGATGCCTCTAACACGCAGAACTTTTCTTCAAAGTGTGATTGCGGCCGGCGTTACCTTTGCCGTTGCCGGTAGCGGGAGTCGCGCTTTTGGCCAGAAGGTGAGAACCGATGGGTTTCCTATTCCGGTCGAGGCGTACACTGATCCGCTTTACTCGCTAACCGCGCGAGACTTCGAACCGTTGATCGGTCAGACTTTCATTGCCACATCCGTTGAAGGTCAGACTAGAAATTTGATTCTCACTGAAGTTAACAGGGATGAGCGCCTCGGAAATGCAATTCGCGGAACTTACGGTGAGAGCTACTCACTCGTATTTGCAGGCGGAGGCAAGGAGCGAACCCTTCTAACGCAGGACGTCTACAAAGTGAGCGGTAACGGCCTCGAGGTTGAAATGTTGATCGTTCCAGTTGGACGCTCAAAAAACGAATACCAGGTTGTGGTTAACCGCCTTGCCCGGTAGTTGAGCTGTTCGGAACAATAAAATTGAAAAGAGCTTCCAGTCTTAGTTGCGCCGCTGGTGTGATGACGGGAACCAGGAGCAGTTGAAACCTTCCGAACGCGGGGTGCTGAAGGTTATGAAGACCCTGCTGAACCGGGTAGCCTTCCGGGAATCGAAACAGGATCGAATAGGACACTTGATCTGGACGCAAGTGCAGATCACTGACTTCAACCAACTCAAGGGGAATGCTTTTTCCATCGGCTGTAGTCAGCGTGAAGGTCGTACCAAGAGCCCCGGCAAATCGATCTCGATTTAGTTCTCCGCCAATACTCATCTAACGTTCACCTCCCATCTCATAATCAAATGGGTCGCGTTCTCACCCTCTTGTCGACACCCAAGACGCTCGTAAAGCCGGATCGCCGGATTTCCTCTTGCAACACTAAATCGAAACGGCACGCCTCGATCTTCTGACTCACTAAAGAGTCGTCGTAGTAACTCAGCTCCGATCCCGCTCGACCGCCTCTCCGGAGTTATCAGAATATCCACTCCAAAAAACCGACCCGGTGTTCGATCGATCAACAGTCTTCCAACTGGTTCGCCATCGAGCATCACGACATCATCGTCAGCGTTCGGGAATTCTTGATCGTACGTTTGCCTTTGCCCTCGGTACTGCATCAAGAGTAACTGCCGCTGTTGTTCTTCATCGTCAAAAAGTCCGGCAAGGTCATCCCGGCTCTTTAAGTACAGTTCCTGCATGAACTGCTCGTCAGCCGGATACTCTACCCGGCGAAGCGTTACTCGAGAAGCTAAATCGACCGTCTGCGTGGACATAGAAACCGTGAAGATGATCTTCGACAAACTATAAGGTCGCCACCTTCAGAACGCAACGGGACTTTGAACCGGTGGACTTAAGGGTCGCTTGTCTGCAAGAATAAGACACCCTGAATAAGCGAGTTAGATACCCCGTACACTTGATGACCTCTGGAAACCTCATCGGATTTGAGAATATTCCGCAAACGTTACCCCACTATTGCATCGAGTCGTTCAGAATGAACGACAAGCCCGATGCGCTTGCATACAAACTCGGCGATGCATGGCATCGGATCTCGGGAGCGGAAGCTGTCGAGAAGTTGAAACGGATTGCCGTCGGTTTGTCGTCACTCGGTGTGAAGGCTGGCGATCGTATCGCGATAATTTCCGAAAACCGTCCCGAGTGGTCGCTTGCGGATCTTGCCATTCTCTCGCTGCGCGCGGTGAACGTTCCCATTTACACGACGCAAGCAGTCGAACAGATCCGATACATCCTCGAGAACTCGGGTGCGAAGATGCTCTGCATCTCGGGGAAGAAACTTTACAAGCACGCTGAAGAAGCGATTCGAAGCGTCGAGCGTCTCGAGAAGCTGATCTTTTTCGACGACGATGCGATCGAGAATGTCGATCCGAGATCGGTGACGCTGGATTCGGTTGAGAAGAAGGGCGAAGAGATCCTGGACCGTGAGCCTTCAGCCTTCGACGAAACACTTTCGACGATCGAAACCGACGATCTCGCGACGATCATCTACACATCCGGCACGACTGGCGAGCCGAAAGGGGTGATGTTGACGCACAAGAATTTTGTGTCGAACGTCGACGCGATCTCGAAAGGTCTCCCGATAATCAAAAACGATCGCAGCCTCGCCGTGCTGCCCTTGTCTCACATTTTCGAGCGCACGGTTTTTTACGTGCTTTGTTCGAACGGCGTGTCGATCAACTACTGCGCTTCGTTCGATCAACTTGCGTCGCATCTCCAGGAGGTTAAGCCGACGATCATGACGGCGGTGCCGCGCCTTTATGAAACCATGCATCAGCGCATACTGCGCGACGTCCGAAAACTGACTGGCATGCGCAAATGGCTCTTCCACAAAGCAGTCGAGCTTGGCCGCAAGCAATACGAGCAGGCGGACTCGCTCACACTCTGGGAACGTCTTCTGAACTGGCTCTGCGAAGTGAGCGTGCGCAAAC
>DATEOJ010000175.1:0-3053 GCA_035274235.1 Pyrinomonadaceae bacterium | reverse complement strand
TTGATGCCGGCAGCTTTCGCTTCACCGTCCAGTGAGAGCTGCGAATCGACGACGTAGTTGTTTCCACCGAGATCGCAGAAGTTCGACTTCGTTTCGATCGCGGCGCGTGAGAGTGATTCGTTGTACCAGTAGTTGACGCAGGATATTGTCGAGTCGTGACCACGCATCAATTCGACGATGTCTTGATAGTTTGACGCGTCGATCTGTCGTGCAGCGATACAATCGGTGCCGACCTTTGTCGCGACATCTTCCGCCTTGGCGAGGTCGAAATCGGCGACTGTCACGCTCGTGACGTCCGGGGAGTTGTGAATCAAATCAAAGGCCGCACCATGTCCCATGCGGCCTGCTCCGAGAACTAGAATTTTCATCCGTTACAGTCTACCAGTCATCCAGCTCATCCGGCTTCTGGCCTGCAATGGTTTCTGCTGCAAGGTCCCAAACTTTTTTCTTCCACGCGCGCATTCCGTCGGTGAGTGTAAGTGCGACTTGTGGATGTGCCGCATTGCGCTCGAGACGTATCACCTGCGCGCAGACGGTCACTTCTTCCTTTGTATTCTCAGTCACAGTCAGATCGACTTTGCATCCGACAGTGGGTAATAGTCGCGGGAGATAAATGAGAGCACCGTTCACCCCGACGTTTTCTGTTAGGCCTTCTTCTGTTACAACTTTTCCGTCTTCACTTTTCCACCTGACGCGGATAGGGAAAGACACGACATGTCTCGCTCCTTGGCGGCGATCCTGCATAGCGGTTGATCCTCGTATTATTTTGATTAGATTTGCCTGTTGAGGCTGGACGCCCGGCGTTTGGGCAGAAGAAGTCTACCAAAAAGTTTTAAAATTGACACTATAAATTTCTGAAAAAACAGGAATTCCATAAAAAACAAGGATTTGGCGATTTTTCATCGGATGGACAGTACAAGCTCAAAGTGCTAGCATCATACCTACGTTTCAACCGCGATCGGTTGAAAACAGGCGGAATGGGCCGCTGTTTCCGTTTCCCAAGCAATACCTAAAACGAAAACCTACTCAACCGGAATCCGGCTCTGAATAGCGCTTTTCTTACAAGGGAAACGAAAAATTGACAGGAGAATTATTGAATGAGAAATCTCGTCAGAGGAGGATTCATTCTGTCGCTTATCGGAATGTTCGTAGTATTAGTCTACGCACAGGCCAAGACAGAGAAGGTCCTCAGTTCAGCGAATGATTCGCAGTTAAAACTGAATACTATTGATAATCCGGAAGTAGTTGCAGACGACAAGAAGTTAGTAAAGAAGACAGTTTCAGAAACGAAAGTAGTTTCAGCAGCCGCGTCAGCGGGTGCGGTAAGTAAGGGATCTTTTTCAGCAACTGCATATTGTTTGAAAGGCAGAACAGCCATGGGACATGGAGTCCGTCGCGGAATTATTGCGGCAGATCCAAGAGTCCTTCGCCTGGGTTCAAAAGTTTTATTGAACGCGGGTGGGTACACGGGACAGTACATCGTCTCGGATACCGGCGGTGCGGTACGTGGGAAAGAGATTGATATCTGGGTTCCCAGTTGCGCTGAGGCCAGACGCTTCGGTCGACGAAACGTAACAGTCAGCCTTTTACCACGCTAGTAATTTTACAATTGAATAAAAAGAGAAGGCCGTCTCAACTTCGAGACGGCCTTTTTTGTTTTTGATCAGAACGAAGGTGCAACGTACTTCACCTGCGCGATCTCAGCGAGTGACGCAAGTTTGTCGAGACTGATCCGACCTCTTACGATCGAACCTTTTATCGAATCGATCTCGAGGCCGGTCTCGCGAAGTTTGTCCCGCATCGTTGCTTCGGCTTCAGTCATCTCGAGTCGGACGTTCGCTTTGCCATCGCTTACGAACTTCGCTTCGTTTGGAGTCGGCTGCGAATTCTTCGTCTCCAGCCGGGCGTAAGTCGCGTACAACCAGAAGTGCATGACGTCTTGAAGGTGTGCGATCCGTTTCTCATCAGCAGTCGGAGCCGCGATCTTCATTTCCTTCACGCTTACCTCGGTCTCATCTTTCGAGACGAACTTGTACACGAGGATCCCCTTCATGCGAACGTGACCGCCATTCTGTAGAGTGGGTGCGAACTTCGAAAGCCTCGCCGCTCGAACGCACGTTTCTAGAAACTCCTCCGGACCGGAGAGTGCTTTTGCGTTGACGACGTTACCTTCAGTATCGGTTTCAATATCGACCTCAACGTCACCGAGCACGCCTCCCGCTTCTTTTGGATAATCCGGACTGACTAGCAGCTCCTCCGGGACCTCCGTGTTCGTGCTGTTCATACCGTTGGGAAGGAACGAGTAGTCGATCGTGATCGTCTTCGAAATCGGGACACCGTTTATCTTCGCCGGTTCGAATCTCAAAAGTCTCGCCGCCGCGATCGCCTGTTCAGTTAAACCGTGGGGTAGACGCGTCACCGGTGTGATCGATCCGACCTGACCCGAGGCGAGCAGTGTAACCTTCAGACGGACGCTGCCCTGAATATTGTTTGTGCGGCTCTCTTCGGTGTACTTGGCCTGAGGCTTTGAAATGATTTTTAGCGGGATGGTGACTTTAGCTACGGCACGTGCCGGAGGGACACTACTGCCAGTTCCGGTTCCGCTGCCGGCACCTGTCCCGTAACTGCTCCCCTGACCCCGTCCGTAACCGCTGCCCTGACCGCCGCCAGAACCGGTTCCGTTTGAAAGGCCGCCAACCTTCGAATTCGGATCACCGTAGCGAGTCGGGAACTTGCGGTCGCCCTCGGTCGTCGCGACCGGCTGTCTTAATTCGAACTTATCGTTCTTGGCGGTACGAGCGTCAGGCTTGATATGAGTCGGGGTTCGCGACTGATCGACGAGATCGCCCTGCGACACGCCGAAGGTCACTTTTCGCGCAGACGCCCGAGCGACGGTGGTCTTTGCATCCGCCGTCCTTCCGCCGCCAGAGCCAAAAGTAACTGCCGGCGGACGGTTGAGCGCGGTAACAACCTCCATTCGCCGGAATGACGTGTCTTCCTCTCGCACACCGTCCGGCTGAGCAACGGGCACCTTTATCGTTACCGGCTTTCCA
>DATEOJ010000174.1:0-6175 GCA_035274235.1 Pyrinomonadaceae bacterium | reverse complement strand
TGCGGCGCGATGCAATAACCTACGCGCCACCCAGTGACGGAGTAAGTTTTCGAAAGCGAGTTTACGACGACGGTTCGTTCACGCATGCCGTCGAGAGTCGCCATGCAGATGTGATCACGCGAGACGCCGTCGTTGTCATAGAGGATGTGTTCGTAGATCTCGTCGGTAAAGCAGAGAGCGTCAAACTCTTTGCAGAGACTGGCGATGTACTCCATCTCATCGCGCGAGAAAACTTTTCCTGTGGGGTTGTTCGGATTGCAGATGATTATCGCCTTTGTCTTTTCGTTGAACGCTGCCCGAAGTTCATCGCGATCAAAAACAAATCCTTCGTCCGTGCGATACAGCGGAACAAAACGCGGACGAGCACCCGAGATGATCGTGTCCGGCATGTAGTTCTCGTAGTAAGGATCGAAGATGACGGCTTCCTCGCCGGGATCGATCGTTGCCATTGCGGCCGCGATCATTCCCTCGGTCGAACCGCACGTGACCGTGATCTCGGTTTCCGGATCGATATCCATCCCGAGAAACCATTTCGTCTTGGCGGCGATGCCGTCACGAAAACTCTTCACGCCCCATGTGACGGCGTACTGATTGTGATCTTCGTCTATTGCGTCCTTTGCTTTTTGTTTTATATCGGCGGGAGCAGGCCAGTCGGGAAAGCCCTGACCGAGATTCACCGCGCCATATTTCACTGCCTCACGCGACATCTCGCGGATAACCGACTCCGTAAACGATGCCGCCTTTGCGGAGACGTGAGTTTTAGAGAACTTAGCTTGCGACATAATCATTTCTCGGCGAGACCGAGTTGTGCGGGCTGCTTATTGAAGAATGCGTCATCCGGCGATTCTATCTCATGCACGACCGAACCGGGTTTGGACGATTCAATGCTGGCTTCGGGAAGTACTTCATTGAAGAGTTGCCGCACCCGGCCTTCATCGGAGTCAGTCACCGCACCTCGAAAGCCGGTCAAGATGCGCTCGACCTCTTCGTTCGTGTACGCGGCGATCTTGCCGATGAAGATCTTCGGATGATTCGTCTTGTCGAGATTCTCGCCGGTGATCTCGAGTTCCTCGAAAAGTTTCTCGCCTTTGCGGACGCCGGTGAAGACGATGTCGATGTCTTCGTAAGGCGTGAGACCGGACAGTCGGATCATGTCCTCGGCGAGATTCACGATCTTCACGGGCTCTCCCATGTCGAGGATAAATATCTCACCGCCAGCGCCAAGAGCTCCGGCTTGGAGAACGAGCTGCGATGCTTCGGGAATCGTCATGAAGTATCGCGTCATCTCCTTATCCGTAACTGTGATCGCTTCCCCTTTGCGGATCTGTTCGCGGAAGATCGGGACGACCGACCCGGCGGAACCGAGCACGTTTCCAAATCGCACCGCCACGTAGTTCGTCTCGTATTGTTGATTCAATCCCTGTACGACGATCTCTGCGATCCGCTTCGACGCACCCATTACCGATGTTGGGTTCACCGCTTTGTCGGTAGAGATCAAAACAAAATCGCGTGCAGAAAATTGTCCCGCGAGTTCGCCCAGACACCGCGTCGCGAGAACGTTGTTCTTGATCGCCTCGACAGCGTTCACTTCCATCAACGGGACGTGCTTGTGCGCGGCCGCGTGAAAGATCACTTCAGGCCGGTGCTTCTCGAAGATCTCGCGCATACGCGGTTCGTCGCCGACGTCCGCGATAAGCGGTACAAACTCAACGCCGCCGAGGTCCTGAAGCTCGCGTCCGATCTGGAATAGAAAAAACTCGGCACGCTCGACTAGCAAAATGCGTTTCGGGCTGTAGTTGATGATCTGACGAACAAGCTCGGATCCGATCGATCCGCCGGCCCCCGTCACCAAGACGACGCGGCCGGTAAGAAACTCGTGAAGGTTATCGTCGTCTAGTTTGACCGGGTCACGCCCAAGTAAGTCTTCGATCTGTACGTCGCGGATGCGGCTGACCGAAACGCGACCATGTGCGATCTCGTTTAGCGAGGGCACAATCTGTGCCTTTACGGGGATCGCAGTGCAGACATCGATAATGTGACGGATCTCGATACCGCTCGCGTCGTCGAGCGCTATCACTACTTGCTGGATGCCCATCTCGTCGACGATGCGAGGCACATCCTTCGTCGTGCCGAGAACCTTGAAGCCACTAACACTGCCGCCTTTTTTTCGCGGATCATCGTCGACCATTCCGCGAATTTCAAGCTCCGCATCATGCCGCCCGCCCAGCTCCTTAACGAGCGTCGCACCCATTCGTCCGGCACCGATCACAAGCGTCGCCTTTCGCTTCAGACGAGACTTGCCGGTAAAGACTTTGTTCTTCTCACCGAACTCGTAAAAGAAACGACGTAGAACGCGGAGACCGAGCAGCCCGCCAAACGCCAGAACGGCGTCGATCAAGATCACCGAAACCGGAACCTGCCAAAGCGTGAATCCGGTGAAGATCAACATGAAGCGCAATGCGAGAAGGACACCGCCCGAGATCGCCGCTGCCTTTATGAAGACCTTGAGATCCTCGATGCTGACATATCGCCAGAGGATCGAGTATGCGCCGACGAGGAACAGCGACGAGAATTGAACGAGGACCACGAACGGAAGCTGTCGCAGAAGAACTTCGACGTAAAACTCGCTGAGCTGGATGTTTACCGCCGGCAGATATGCGACAAAAAAGGCCGCACAGAGTACCACCACGTCCGCCAGAAATTGCACGGGGCGTCGAAGAAACCAGAACCTTTCTGATAGTTGGTAATTATCTTCCACGTGAAGCTTTAAGAGGGTTTTCGGCTCTCGATTTACAACTTGAAAGTACCCCGCCGTATGAGCGACTGTCAACATTTATCTCCTTATTTTGGAATGACGTCAGTACGGACAACGGAAAGATGAAAAGGTTGAATCAAAGAGCTTTGTAAGTTATTCTTGGGCGGTGTTTTGTTGAGGAATCATTGATGCAATTTCGCGGTTTACTGATCATATTTATTTGCCTGGCAGCGGTGTCAATTGGCGTGTCTCAAACGGTTCCGGTCGAGATCGCAACTGCCGATGCTGCTCAGCGTGGTTACGTGATCGGTCCCGGCGATGAGATCACTGGAAAGGTTCTGGGTGAACCCCAGTTCGATTTCGTCGCAACCGTCGATGAAAACGGCAAGATCGAGATCCCATTCGTGGATATGTCGATCGACGCGAAATGCCTGAGCGAGCGCGACCTTAGGGTCGAAGTAACAAAGCTACTCCAAAAGTATCTACGTAACCCGCAGCTCAGCTTGCGGGTAACCGACCGCAAGAGTCGTCCGCCGGTCAGCCTCACAGGTGAGGTCAAGCAACAACAACAGATCACACTAGTACGACGAGCGCATTTACTCGAGCTGATTTCCTTCGCCGGCGGTGAAACGGAACGAAGCGGTGGCGTCATTCAAGTCTATCGGACGCGTCCTCCGATCTGCTCCGGTGAAGCGGCGATCGCTCAATGGAAATCTGAGGCGGGCGGTGCACTTGGCGTCCCGTCGCGTACATACAGCATTGCGAACCTGAAGCAAGGTAAAGAGGTGGCGAATCCCGAGATCTTTCCGGGTGACGTGATCGTCGTGTTGAAGGCGGCACCGGTTTATATTGTCGGCGAGGTCGTAAAACCCGGTGAGTTTGGAATTCCCGAAGAAGGTTTACCACTCACGCAAGCGCTCGCGATGGCGAGCGGCATCACACGAACCGCAAAGGCAAAAGCGATAAAGATCTATCGGAGGAAAGAAGGCGTTTCGCAGCCGGAGGTGCTGACCGTCGACTACAATGCGATTCGAAAGGGTGAGCTGGCCGATCCCGTGTTGTCGCCATTCGACATCGTCGAAGTTGGAAAGGCTCCAAAGAAATTTACGGATTACCTCATCGAGTTCGCAACCGGCATTCCGAATAGAATTCCGATCACCTACTGATCATCGTCTTCCGCATACATTCGGTCGATAATCCGTTTATATTTCTCGTCGATGACCCGACGCTTGACCTTGAGCGTCGGGGTTAGTTCCCCGCCGTCAACCGAAAACTCTTTTTCAAGCAGCGCAACTTTTTTTACCGACTCGTAACGCGCAAGTCCGGTCGTATGCGACGCGACCTGACGTTCGATGAGGTCAATGATCTTCGGATCCGAGCAAAAGTCAGTCGGTGTTTTCAGGTCGGCGAGCCCTTTGTGTTTTGCGTACGACTCGAGCATGTCAAAGTTGGGAACGATCAACGCCGACGCAAACTTTCTTTCATTACCCACTAGCACAGCCTGGCTGACAAATCGCGAGCCGCGGATCATCTGTTCGATCGGCGAAGGAGCGATGTACTTTCCTCCCGACGTCTTGAACAACTCCTTCTTTCGATCCGTGATCTTGAGATAACCCTCGTCATCGATCTCACCTATATCACCCGTACGAAACCAGCCGTCTTCGGTGAACGCGTCACGAGTTGCGTCAGGTTTGTTGTAATAGCCGAGCATTACGCCGGGCCCGTTTGCTTCGATCTCACCATCGGTGGCGATACGAACGCGCATATTGCGGATCGGCTTTCCGACTGTCCCGAGTTTTACCGCATACGGATTGTTCGATGTGATAACCGGCGAGGTCTCGGTCAATCCATATCCCTGCATGATCGAGATTCCCGCACCGGTGAAGATCAAAAAGATATCGTCCGGAAGTGCCGCGCCTCCGGTTATACACGCGCGAAGTTGTCCGCCAAAGAAAGTACGCAATTTCGAATAGACAAGCTTGTCGGCCACGCGATGTTTGATCGAGAAACCGAACGAAGGTGTTTCGTCTTTCGCCTTACTCAGCGAGTACTGCTTCGCGATGTCGATCGCCCATTCAAAGATCCTTTCTTTCAAACCACCTTCTTGTGCAGCCTTGAGTTTTGCTTTCGCATACACCTTCTCGAAAATGCGCGGAACGCCGACGAAAATCGTTGGGCGGATGTCACGCAAATTGTCCGGAACCTTCTCTACCGACTCCGCAAAGTAAACCGACATTCCATGGAAGATGTAGAGATACATTGCCGATCGTTCGAACACGTGAGTGAGCGGCAGTACGGACAGCGCGACGTCGTGCTTCGAGAAATCATATTTCTCGCCGGCGTCGATGACATTCGAGAGGATGTTTGTGTGCGTGAGCATCACGCCTTTAGGCTCACCCGTCGTGCCGCTGGTGTAGATCAGAGTCGCGATGTCGCCGGGTTTGATTTGGCCAGCGATGGAGGACAAGAGATCGGGCTGTTGCGATCTGAGTTCGGCACCGAGGTGTTCGAGGTCGGATAGCGAGATAGCGTTCTCAGGGAGATCACCGTTTGCGTCGAAAAATATGAAGGTCTCGATCGTACCGCAATCGCTTATGGCGTCGGAGATTCGCTCGTACGCCGCGCGGCTCTCGATGAAAAATATTCGAGCGGCGGAGTCGTTGATGATGTACCGAACCGAGTCCGGTGCGAGGGTAGTGTATATCGGGACGTCGACTACACCCGCGAACTGACAACCCGCGTCGGATAGCGTCCACGCAGGAGAGTTCACCGCGAGCAAGGCCGCCTTGTCTCCAGGACGCATTCCGAGCTTGCACAACCCGAACGCAATTAACTCGATGCGCTCGAGCATTTCCACCGACGATATCGCCGTCCACTTATCGTTTAACTTGGAATTGAGTGCATCCGCTAGCTTGTGTTCGCTGACGGCTTTTACAAACAGCTCGGGGAGTGTCAAAGGTTCGTCGGGAAAAAGCGGAGCTCCGCGATCAACGGTCCGATCGAAAACGACAGCAGTGGGATCGTTGACCATCGACGTCATTTTTCAAGAACACCCCCGAAGAAGATTTTGAGTACCTCGTTGGCCATCGGTGCGAGCTGATAGCTTTTGTTCGAGATGATCCAGTTCGTGACCATTTCGTCGAGGGCTCCATAAAAGATCTTGGCGCAGACTACCGACTTCAGATCGCTTCGAAAGACACCGCTCTTTTGTCCTTCTTCGATGGTCTTACGGATGATGTCGAGATACTCAGAGAAGCCCGACGCCGAAAACTCCTGCATGAATTTGATCGACCCGCGAAGCTCAACTTGAAAAACGATCGCCATCTCGCGGTCCGCACCGAGTCGCTCGAGATGCAGCTCGGCGATGCGACGGAGTTTCTCTTCAGGTTTCGTCAACAGCTCCAGCTCGCGTCGACCCTC
>DATEOJ010000173.1:0-31455 GCA_035274235.1 Pyrinomonadaceae bacterium | reverse complement strand
TATGGGAATCTCTCGACTTTGGTCTTATGGGTGCGTTCGAGGTGAGGAAGGGAAAGATCGTCTCGCTCACGGACTTCATGTGGATCAAACTTTCGAAGGAACAGGAGACTCCGCGCCGGTTTTTTGATACGGCGAAGCTCGGTATAAATCTTCTGATAATCGATCCCGAGGTCGGCTATCGTGTTGTGGAGAATGAACACGGTTCACTCGATCTGCTAGGCGGAGTCCGAATATGGAGCGTTGAGGCGAATCTTAACGTGACCAGCGGCCTTTTGCCAGGCTTCGACGTGTCGCAAAGAAAGACGTGGGGAGCACCCGTGGTCGGATTTCGCGGACTGGTAAACATCACGCCGAAATTATTCTTAACAACGAAGGCCGATATCGGAGGGTTTGGTTGGGCAGCCGACCTCACCTGGCAATGGTGGGGAGCGGTCGGCTACCGAGTGCATAAGAATGTCGCTCTAGTCGGCGGGTATCGATACCTACAAGTCGAATACGACGACGGCGAGGGCTTTATTTACAATACCCAGATGCAGGGCCTCATGCTCGGCGCCAAATTCACTTTCTGATCCGGCAGATCAACGATTGTAACGAGGGAGCGAGATCGCGCGATTTAGATAAACGCCGAACTCGGTCCCTCTCTTTACTTCAGCGTTATCGCCTTTAGAGAGTTTCTTAAAGATGTAACCACCGCCGGCTCCAACCGCACCGCCGATCAGCGCGCCGGTCCCACCTCCTGCAAGGGCACCGATAAGAGCACCGCCCGCAGCGCCCCCACCGATAAATTTCAGATTTCTGTGTTTTGTCTTTGCGACCTTTGCAGTACCTTCGTCGTCGCTTCGTGTTTCGCCTGAGTCGAGATCGGTTAGGGTGCCGTTGATAGTCGCACGACGTCCGTTCGGGAGAACTATCGACGTGAAATTAACATCGATGGTTCCGGGGTTACCGTTCCGTTTGGCAGGTGCGGCCGCGGTCACACGGCCGTTCATCGTGGTCCCGTCCGGAATCAGCATCACTCCCTTACTCGAATAGACGGGGTCAACGATCCTGCACTGGAATGTGTCTCCCGCACGCGATGTTTTCGAGCTAAGCGTTGACTCGATCCTGACCCTAAATACGGTCCCGGTTTTGACCGGGTAATAAGTGACCTTCTTCTTGGCCTGTGCGTCGGCGAAGGTCGTACCCATCGAAGCGAGAATGAAGAGAAAAAAGGCGGAAAAGACGACTTTGGTTCTCATAGTTTTTGGTGAATTTGGTTTAGCGTTACCTGGAACGCCCGAGATTCTTGACTTGGAATGGCCCGTCCCGGACCGGTGACCTGTAAGAATTTACAGTTTCTATAGCTTAGCGTCTGCCTTATCGTTCGACAAGAGGTTTCTTGGTGAACTCACGTTGAAGTGTACCTCCCGGACGGTCATAGACCGCGGCCATCGGGATCGATTGAGGATCAAACCAGAATGACAATGACGGTCCAAACTATTCCCCAGGGCGATGTTTTGCACGTCGCGGCCGGGGGGCCGTTCTCGCTTAGCGAGGCGAAACGAACTTTCCTGGATGTACTGCACGTCGTAGAAGAACTGCGACTTGCAAAGATCCTGTTCGATGGCCGACAGGTCACGGGCAATCCGGCGATAATCGAGCGATTTTACTACGGCGAATATGTCGCGGACGAGGTGTCGAAATTGATGGATCGGGGATGGGGAGGCGAGCCGCCGCAATTCGCCTATGTTCTGCGCGAGCCTATATTGGATCCGTTGCGACTCGGCGAGACCGTTGCAGTCAATCGTGGTGTGAATATCAGAGCATTCGAAAGCCGTGACGAGGCCGTTGTCTGGCTCGGCTGGAAGCACGACGGTACGTAACCTAATGTCCGTTGTGTCCGGTCCGGCTGCATGGAGGAGTCGGCTCGGGCAGCCTCTGCAAATACTTCGCGAACTCGTAGGGAATGAATTCGCCTTGCCGGGTAAATCTAAACGCCCTTTCATCGTGGGAATGCTCACTGATCTCGTGAGCGGTCAATGAACCGAAGTTGTTCAGTACCCAGTCCAGCGACGCGATCTCCAGGAACGTAAGAACGTCGAGAGCTTCGCTTCCGTCAGCAAGTATTTCGTCGTGGCCATCGGTCCTTATCGTATGCAGCTTGTTCTCTTCCGAGAGAGTTTCGAGTGTCTCGCGATAGTATTCCGCCACCGGACCGTAGTGCATGTGCATATACCGTGAGCCGGAAATCGACTTGCCGTGAAGAAAATAGTTCACGAAGTCGCTATAGAAAAGCAGTTTATTAAGTTTGGTCTTTGAAACGTCGTTTCCGCTCGATGCGATATATGAGGTCATTGCGGCCAGTTTCTCAAACGAGAATGAGAGGCTGCCGGTGTACATTCCGTTCTCTTTAATACGGCGAACATGTTCGCCGAGGAATGTTTGGAATTCTTCAGAGTCCAGGGAAGCCTCATCGACCTCGCCTTCGGTATGACCTTCCCAGCCAAGGATCGCGGTTACGAGAGCCCAGTCCGGCAATCCGTGGTTGTGTTCCGGGACAAGCCGCTTTTTTAGTTTCTCCGTTGCCGAACGGATGTTGTCGTCGTTCATGTGAGGTCTCAAGGTAACCTAGCTAGGGAGTACGCTCTGTCGGCGACCTGGCTCGCGCCAAAGCTACCGCCTTGGATGCGTGTAACGCCCAAACGGATCGTAGTTTTCGATATCTCGGTATTGAGAGAGATAGCACCGTCCGGCACGGCGGTTAACATAAAATTTACATCTTTGTAGGAAGATGGCGCAAGGCAGCGAGAGACACTTTCCGATTGCAACTGTTCTCCCAAGGCCTTTTGACAGAAAGCGTCCGCCAAAACCATAATCATCGACACCCTATGGGAATCGTCACAATCGGATTGATCATGATCGCAGGCGCCTGTTTGTTCCTGGGCATCGCGCGCTTCTTCTTTTGGTTAAGCGATCGTAAACGATTCGACTCTCTCGTCTTCGCCATTGTCTGTGTTTCGGTTTCGGTTTATGCGTTCTTTGAGGTCGGGTTAGCCCAAGCTACGACGCCGGAGACGTATGCCTATCTGATCAAGTGGAGTCATCTCTGGTGCGCTCCCGCACTGATCGGACTTGCGGTCTTTGTAAAACTTGTCTTGCATCCGCGACCATGGCTCTTTTGGACAGCTGTTGGCCTGAAGCTCGTTGACGTCGTACTCAACTTCGTTGTGTTTCCATCGGGAATCAGTTTTTGGGATGTGACCTCCATAGGGCGGGTTAACTTCCTCGGCGAAGTAGTTTCGTACCCGATCGGGATAACAAATCCCTGGTTGCTGATCTCGCATTTGGCTCATCTGGCGCTGGTTCTGATGTGCTTCGATGCAAGTCTTCGATTATGGCGAAAGGGCGAGCAATGGGCAGCGATCGTGTTTGGTTCGACGACGATGCTCTTTGCGTTGACCTCGCTTACTGCGGTCGTTGGAGTTCTCTGGGGATTCGTGGCCGCACCGCTTCTCGCTACGCCGACGATCTTGTTCATCATCGCCGGTATGATCGGCGAGATGAACATCAGGATGCGTCAGGCGTTTCTTGTTTCCGAGCAGCTTCGAAGTCGCGAGGACGAGCTTCGCGAGTCGATCGAACAGCTCCATCTTTCCGCGAGTGCCGCGAGCGTCGGCTTCTGGCGACGCGATATGGAGACGGGTCAGTTTTGGACGAGCGAGAAACTTAAAGAGGTTTACGGATTTTCGGCGGACGAGGAAATGTCCGTCGACGCTCTCAACGACCGGATCCATCCCGGCGATCGCGACCGAGTGATGGCGGCGCGACGACAAGCCGAGACCACCGCCGGCGAGTATCAGATCGAATACAGGATCGTACTCCCGGACGGCAGTACACGATGGATCTTTACGCGAGGTCGAGCCGATGCTGAAGACGTAAAACCCAGGATGAAACGCGGCGCCGCGGTAGACATCACACAGCGTAAGTCCGCTGAGAATACCGTCCACGAACTAAGCGGCAAATTGATCAACGCACAGGAAGAAGAGCGAGGTCGTATCGCCCGCGAGCTTCATGACGATCTAAGCCAACGCGTCGCTCTGACGTCGATAATGCTCGAAGAGGTTCGCGGCTCCGACGACACATCTCGATTTGTAAAGAGCAAGCTTGGCGACATCATCGCTCAGATCCTTACGTTGGCGACCGACATGCACAAGCTCTCGCATGAGCTTCATCCTGCGAAGATCAGTCAGCTCGGACTGGAGCCCGCGCTCAAAGGTTACTGCAGAGACATTCAGGCGGCGTATCCGGTCACCGTTAACTTTGAGGCGAACGGTCTACCGTCACATTTACCGGATGATATTGCACTCTGTTTTTACCGAGTCGCTCAGGAGTCGCTGCAAAACGTAGTCCGGCATAGCGGAGCTAACTCGGCGATGGTTTCGATCGGGGTTGATGACCTTGGCCTGCAAATGACCATCACCGATGACGGATGTGGATTTGATATGGGAGCAGTTCGGAAGAAAGATTCGCTCGGATTGATAAGTATCGATGAGCGGATGAGGTCGGTGAGCGGGGAAGCACGCGTTCGGTCGATACCCGGTGAGGGTACAACTATCGAGGCGAAGGTGCTATTGAACGGCAAGAGCATGCCTGCATAAGGTTGCTCGTTTGGTCAGACCACTTTGACCGGATAATTGCCCCTTTTTACTGACTTTTAAAAATTGCTTGACAAGGCTTATAGGGGATTTATTACTATTCATTTATTCACCTGATACGAACAAGGGCGGGCGCGGTTAGATTTTGCAAAGTAAATTAATAGCTCGATCATTCTGAAGAATGTCGTCACGGGCAACAGCAGACATGCTGTTTGACGCTTTCCCCAGTGTCGAGTGGGTCAGTTAATCGAATAGATTGTGAACCACCGCGAGCGGAGCTTCACAACGATTCGGTCACGATCTCCCGGCAATCCAGTCCGTAGGAGCTACATGAAGAGGACCCGAATCATTCTCGGCGACGATCACTTACTTTTGGCAGAGGCGATCAAAAATCTCCTCGAGACCGACTATGAGGTGGTCGGGATCTTCTCAGATCCGGAGGCGCTCATCGAGCAGGCATTTTCTCTCGAGCCGGACGTCGCAATTCTCGACGTTCACATGCCCAAGAAAAACGGCCTGACCGTTGCGCGGCACCTCAAGAACATCCTTCCCAAGATAAAGATAATTCTGCTGACAGTCGACGAGCGTCTCGAAACCGTTTCAGACGGTTTTAGAAACGGTGCGTCCGGTTACATCCTGAAGACGTCTGCCGCTTCGGAACTCAAAGTAGCGATCCGCGAGGTGCTTCGCGGCGGCTACTATGCGAGTCCCCGACTGACGGAAGACCTGGTCGGTTCGTCCGCACGCAGTTTTCGAAAAATGCGCGTGACCAACGAACTGACCGCTCGTCAGAAGGAAGTACTGCAGCTATTGGGTGAAGGATATTCAATGAAGCAGATCGCGAACGCGTTGAACATCACGCCGCGAACCGTTGCGTTTCACAAGTACTCGATGATGGAGCAGCTCGAGATCAAGTCGACTGCCCAACTCATCTCGTACGCGCTGCAAAACGGCTTCGCCGGCGGATCTCAGTAGTTCGCATTTGGCTTCTTATCGATCCTCATTTGAAGAGATCGGTGACGCCTTCCTTCTGCGCTCTTCGATATTTCATACAGCCAAGCCTGTAAATTTTGACAGTGCATCGCAATAGGCACTGCAATAGAATACGCCCATGTTCCCCCTCATGGTGAAAGTAGTTTGCTGCTTTCTGTTCGTCGCCCTGATCGCGGTTCTTCTTAACGCGAACTCCGGATGCGGTAAGCCGTCCGACCTGAGCAGCGCCTCGAATCAGAACCAAGCGGCCGGACCCGCAGCGTATGAAACGCCTGCGGATACTGACCCCGTCGATCCTTCCGTTGTTGAAAAGATCAAGAAAGAAAAATGGGCCGGCGACCTCGGAGGGATGGTGGCTCGTCGTTACATACGGGTACTCGTCTCATATAACCGCACCTATTACTTCTACGACGGACCTGAAGCACGCGGGATCGTCTATGAAGGGATGAAGGAGTTTGAGCGGTTCGTCAATCAAAAACTAAATACGGGTCGACAGCCTGTCGGGATGATCTTCATCCCCGTCCAGCGGAGCGATTTGATCAAGGGTTTGATCGACGGTCGGGGGGACATCGCCGCGTCGAACATCGGTATCACTCCGGAAGGACGGGCGGTGATCGACTATTCCGATCCGGTCGGCGATCCGCAACCGAGTGTCGTCGCGACAGGGCCGAACTCGCCCGCGATCACGACCATAGACGATCTCTCGGGTAAAGAGATCTACGTAAGAAAATTTAGCCGTTACTGGCCTGCACTCGAGCGTCTCAACGAACAGTTCAAGCAGTCGGGCAAACCCGCCATGACGTTAAAACCCGCCGACGAAGCTCTCGAAGACGAGGACATTCTCGAGATGGTTCAGGCGGGTGTGGTTGGCATCACGGTCGTTGACAAGGTGGTCGGCGCACTATGGGCGCAGGTCTTTACGAGTCTGACATTGCATCCGGATGTCGCGGTGGGTGACAGCATCAGTGCCGGCTGGGCGTTCAGAAAGGGAAGTCCCGAGCTAGCGTCTTTGGTGAATGAGTTTGTGAAGGATCACCGCTCAGGGACCGCTTTTGGAAACACGCTAATACGACGCTACTTCCAAAACACAAAATGGATCGACAATGCGACGGCCGAAGAGGAACGGCAGAAGTATCGCGAGACCGTAGCGTTCTTCAAGAAATATTCCGGGCAGTATGGCTTCGACTGGCTCCTTGTCGCAGCTCAGGGGTATCAAGAATCGCGGCTTGATCAGACGGTTCAAAGCTCCGCCGGTGCTGTTGGCGTGATGCAGATAAAACCGACGACGGCTGCGGGAGAGCCGATCAATATCAACGACGTCTCAAAAGCAGAAGCGAACATTCACGCGGGGGTGAAGTATATGAGATTCATGATGGACCAATACTTCAAAGACGCGCCGATGGATAAAACAAACAAAGGTTTGTTCGCGTTCGCTTCTTACAACGCCGGGCCGGCTCGCGTCGCGAAGCTTCGAAAGATGGCGCAGGATGAGGGGCTCGATCCCAATAAGTGGTTCAACAACGTCGAGCTTATCGCCGGTCGAGAGATCGGCCCCGAGACAGTGACGTACGTTAGCAACATCTACAAGTACTACGTCGCGTTCAAGCTCGTCGAGGAAGCCGAGCGGAAGAAATGATCGAGCACTGCCGATGATCGGGCAGATTGTCGCTTCGCGATTATGTCCCGGGGCTAGGCAAGCAACTTTCCGCCCGCCCCCGCTGCTTACCCCGTCTACGGGCACGCGATCGTTGTCCCCCGATTTAGTGTGCCGCCATTCGCAACGGTAAACCTGTAGCAAGTTCCGTCAGGCGATTTGAGAATTAGCCCCTTTGTGTTCTGCGTGACATACACATCGTCAGCGACACTTACAACACCACTGAACAGACTCGGCGACCTCGCAAGCGAATAGATAAAGTACCGGTTCGCGGTTCCGCGATCGATAGAGGTATCGGCGTAAATACCGTAAGTGTTTGTGTACGATCCGCCGTTTGCAGGTCCCCAACCTTGCAAAGCAATTCCCTTCGCGGTTCCGTAGTTCGTTACCGGGCCACCGCCGTCAAACAGCGCGTGGACCGCGATTCCCTCCGTGATGTTCCCGACGCCGCCACCGCCAAGGTTTGTTACATTGAACCATCCGGCTACCGCAAGTGGGGAAGTGCCGCTATGACCTCCGAACGCGCTAGCTCGTACGCCGTACAACGGTGTCGGATTGACAGCACCCTGATTGCCGCCGGTGAAAACATTGAACTCGCCGCCTGCGCCGAGCCCCGCCTGCGGGGAACGGATATAACTTGATCCTTGTACACCAACAACAGTTCGCGTCGTGTCAGGATCGCCTAGGTTCGTAGCAATAAATAGGCCTCCATACGTTTCCGGTGCCCATACGCCGCCACCCTGCGTCGTGCGTCCGTTTGCGCGCGAATAGACTCCGACAACAGGGGCGGCTCGCCCCTCTCCAACGATGTCGACCTCCACTGCATGAAAACCTCTTCCGGCAGATAAGGAAATCGGGGCAATCTTTCCAACTGAAAAAGCGCTGTCATGTCCTTGCCAGTTTGAGAATTGCTTTTCGAGAAGTCGGAGGGATCTTTCCGCGAATACCTGTCGGAAGTCTACGTCGACGAGTGATTGAATGGGCCCGGAAATAGGATCCGCTTTCGGAAGACTCCCCGAGCGATTCTGAATAACTCGATTAGGAAGCAATCGCTCGGCAAGCTCGGACTGCTGCTGTGGATAGACATTCGATAGACCTAAAGTTATTAGAACTAGCGCAACGGTGATGCAGAGGTTGTTTTTCATTACTTTGTACTCCTTGTATACCCTCCAGTTGAGATCGTTTGCGCGCGCTCGTCAGCCAGGGAGTTGCTGCGACAACTAAAGACAAAACGAGACTAAGAGCGAGCACTTTCATAAGACTGCATGCCAGTGTCGCGACTGACCCCGGTGTAACGTGGGCTCGACGCCTGGTGGGCAAAGATAGGTTCACCTGGACCAAGGTGAGGTAACGGACGATCCTAGGGTAGGGCCGCTAAAAGGGGGGAAGTGAATATTAATAACATCGCACGTAAATAAACACTGTCAGAAGTGACAGCGTTCCATCTTCGATAACGAGTTCGCGCCAATTTCGGACTTCGAGATGGCAAACGCGCACCCGCTGCGGCCGTGGTCCGCTTCGGCATCTGCTGATCGTCGTCTGAGTTTCCGAATGCAGGACGCCGACAATCGCGCCTTGTTACTCGGTAATGAAACCTCACTTGAAAAATTAGTTCGCGTCCTTCACCAACCTAAATCCGAGATGGTTTGTACCGGTGTCGACATCGCCCTTACCGCGAGTGCCGACTATGTAGCGCGAACAATACTCGTCGGTGCACAGGAACGATCCTCCGCGGTGAACTTTCTTTTGTGTTCCGGGTTCGGTTGGGTCGAACGGCGTGTTCGGTCCGTGCGGATTGCGAGCGACACCTTGCTTCGCGATCTCCGCATAGTAGTCAGGCCGATACCAATCGCTTGTCCACTGCCAAACATTTCCCGCCATGTCGTATAGCCCGTATTCGTTCGCCGGATATGTCTCGACAGGTGCGATGCCGACCCAGCCATCGGCTCCGGTGTCTTTGTCGGGGAAGTGTCCCTGATGTGTGTTCGCCATGTACTTTCCGCCCGGGCAAAATTCTTCACCCCACGTGAACGGTGCACCGGTTTTACCTCCACGGGCTGCGAACTCCCACTCCGCTTCGGTGGGCAATCTCTTTCCCGCCCAACGTGCGTAGGCTTCGGCATCCTCGTACGCGACGTGGACGACCGGATACTTTTCCTTCCCCTTGATATCGCTCTTCGGTCCGAGCGGATGCTGCCAGTTCGCGCCCGGCATGTAGGTCCACCATTGAAAGTGATCGTTCAATTGAACTGGTTTTGTGGGAGGTGAGAAGACGACCGAACCGGCGACGAGGTTCTCGGGCGGAGCATCGGGAAAGTCCTCGGCGCGGGGCTTCCGCTCTGCGACCGTGATGTATCCCGTCGCTTTTACAAACTCGGCGAACTGCGCGTTCGTGACGGTGTTCTTGTCCATAAAGAACCCGTTGACGTAAACGCGATGTATCGGGCGCGAATCCAGTGTGGCCTTCATTCCGACGTCATCCATGTCAGGCGGGTCGTTCGCACCCATAGAAAATTCGCCGCCGGGGATCCAAGCCATATCCTTCGGCGGCGATGGGAGAAAACTTGTTGTATTGACGACGGTCGGTTCGAACGGTGCCGAAGACGCTTGAGCGGGCGCGCTTTTAGGAGCGACGGATCGTGGTGCATTGTTACCGAAGAACGCCACGGCGAGACCGACCCCAAGCAAGGCAAGAACGATGAGAGCGAGCACTTTCATAAGTCTCCGTTAAAGTGCGTTGCGGGGAAATGCTCTTTTAGCTTGTATGCGGCAATCTCCCCGAGTCCTTGCGAAAGATTGGGCCTCCGCTTCGGTTGGGTAAGTTACTTAATCAACTGAGGCGCAATACCGCCAGGTTGATTTCGAAATTACTGGGGTGAATGGATACTACCAGTTAAGCACGCCGAGCAACACTGTTATTTGTTACAGGAATTCTATCACCTGTAAGTTCTAACAGTTTGAAGAGAGCGAACCCAAAAGTAGTCTCGGATGTGAATATTTCTTTTTCGAAAATCACCTTCCAGGAGATGAGTTCTATGATCGCCGGCACATCAGCAGTCTCCGACTTGAGTGCGTTCGGTATCGCACGGTCGACGGTTGAGGGAGATCCCTTGAATGACGAGGAAGCAAAACAGATACACGCCTTTTGGCGGGCTTCCAACTACCTTGCCCTTGGGATGATCTATCTGCAGAACAACCCGCTCCTTCGCGACCCGCTCACACCCGAGCACATCAAGAATCGAATGCTCGGCCACTGGGGAGCAAGTCCCGCGTTGTCGTTCGCGTACACGCATCTCAATCGCGTCATTAAGCGCGACGATCTCGACATGATATTTATGGCCGGACCGGGACACGGAGCTCCGGGCGTACTCGGTCCGCTGTATCTCGAGGGGTCTTACTCGGAGATCTATCCCGACAAGAGTCAGGACCTCGACGGGCTGCAAAAGTTTTTCAAGGACTTTTCTTTTCCGGGCGGCATCGGCAGCCATTGCACACCGGAGACACCGGGTTCGATCCATGAGGGCGGCGAGCTTGGTTACGTTTTGTCGCATGCGTGCGGTGCTGCGTTCGACAATCCGGACCTGATCGTCGCCGCAGTTGTCGGCGACGGCGAGGCCGAGACGGGACCGCTCGCGACTTCCTGGCACATCAACAAGTTCCTTAATCCGATTCGCGACGGCGCGGTCCTGCCCATTCTCAATCTCAACGGCTACAAGATCAATAACCCGACTCTGCTCGCACGCATTAGTCACGACGAACTGACGAAGCTTTTCGAAGGCTATGGGTGGACGCCGCTGTTGGTGGAAGGTTCCGACCCGGCAAGTATGCATCAGGCGATGGCCGCGACGCTCGATCGGGCTGTGGAGATGATCCGTACCGCGCAACAGGAAGCCCGCAAGAGCGGCAATGCTGTCCGACCGAGATGGCCGATGATCGTCCTGCGAACTCCGAAAGGTTGGACGGCTCCGGCGGACGTTGACGGCAAGAAGTTGGAGGGCTTGTGGCGTGCTCACCAGGTTCCGCTTTCGGGTGTGAAAAAGAACCCGGAGCATTTGAAGATGCTCGAAGAGTGGATGCGTGGTTATCTGCCTGAAGAGTTGTTCGACGAGAACGGTGCCCCGGTTCAAATGCTTCGCGACTTTGCTCCGACCGGACCGCGTCGAATGGGTGCGAACCCGCACGGCAACGGCGGACTGCTCAAGAAGAATCTGCGTCTGCCCGACTTTCGCGACTACGCGATCAAGTTCGACAAACCTGGTCAGGTCGAAGCCGAGAACACGCGTCCACTCGGAATGTATCTTCGAGACATCATGGCGCAGAACCTCGATAACTTCCGCGTCTTCGGTCCGGACGAAAACACTTCGAACAAACTCGACGCGGTTTACGAGGTCAGTAAAAAACTATGGCTCGCGGAATACTTTCCGGAAGACGGCGATGGCGGTGAGCTCGCGACGGACGGACGCGTGATAGAGATGCTCAGCGAACATACGCTTGAAGGAATGCTTGAGGGATATCTGCTCACCGGACGTCATGGGTTCTTCTCGACATACGAAGCGTTTGCACACGTCATCGACTCGATGTTCAACCAGCACGCAAAGTGGTTGTCGATCTGCAACGAGTTACCGTGGCGTCGTAAGGTCGCGTCGTTGAATCTGCTAATTACATCGACCGTCTGGCGTCAGGACCACAACGGTTTCACGCATCAGGATCCCGGATTTATCGACGTAGTGGTGAATAAGCGGGCCGAGGTCACGAGGATCTATATGCCGCCGGATGTGAACAGTCTGCTGTCGGTCGCCGCTCACTGTCTGAAGAGCGAGAACTACATCAACGTCATCGTCAGCGATAAGCAGACGCATCTGCAATATCTCGACATGGACGCCGCGATCGCACATTGTGCGAAGGGAATTAGTATCTGGCGTCAGGCGAGTAACGATGAGGGCGTCGAACCCGATGTCGTGATGGCGTGTGCAGGCGATATCCCGACGCAGGAAGCACTCGCCGCGACGGCGATATTGCGAGAAGAGTTTCCGGAATTGAAGATACGTTTTATAAACGTCGTCGATCTATTCAAGATGCAGTCCGACCGCGAACATCCGCACGGTCTTAGTGACCGCGACTTCAACAGCCTGTTCACGATCGACAAGCCTATCGTATTCAACTTCCATGGTTACCCATGGCTCATCCATCGACTCGCGTACAACCGGACGAATCACGCGAACATGCACGTTCGCGGTTACATCGAACGAGGCAACATCAACACGCCGATGGAACTCGCGATCGAGAACAAGGTCGACCGGTACACGCTCGCGATGGATGTCATAGATCGCGTGCCGAAACTGCAGGCGACCGGTGCCCATGCGAAGGAGAAATTCTTTAACGAACAGTTTGAATGTCGTCGCTACGCACACGAGCACGGTATCGACAAGCCCGAGATCAACGAGTGGCGTTGGCCCTATTAATATGAAAATACATTTTCACGGAGCGACCGGTGATGTAACCGGGTCGGCGTATCACATCGTTACGCGCAACGCGAGTGTTCTCGTCGACTGCGGGATGTTCCAAGGCCGGAAGGAAGAGAAGGCTAAGAATCGTCGGAATGCGAAGCTCGAAGGCGGGCGTCTCGATGCGGTCGTTCTCTCGCACGGTCATCTCGATCACGTCGGCCGGCTGCCGCTGCTGACGAAAAATGGTTATAAGGGTCCGATCTACGCAACGCAAGCGACGATCGATCTCGCGACGCTGATCCTTCGTGACACGATCATGCTTCAGAACCAGGAGCTGAAGCGTGAGAACACAAAACGAGCTCGTCAGAAACTGCCGCCGCTCCCACCGCTGTTCGAGGAGAAAGACGTCAAGGGTCTCAAGCCGCTGGTCCGGCCCATCCCGTATTACGCATCGCAAGAGATCGCACCCGGGATCAGCGTGAGACTCGTCGATGCCGGGCACGTGATCGGCTCGTCGAGTGTTGAGTTGACGGTCGAGGAGAAAGGAACGAAGAAGGTGATCGTTTTCTCGGGCGACCTTGGTCCGCGTGGTGCTCCTCTTCTAAATGATCCGGTGCCGTTCGAAGAAGCGGACATGGTGATCATGGAGTCGACCTACGGTGATCGTAATCATCGCTCGCTTGTGGACACCGCGATCGAAGGTAGAAAGATAATCGCGAAGGCGATCGAACAAAAAGCCAAGGTACTTGTTCCGGTTTTCGCGGTCGGTCGGACGCAGCTCTTGCTGTATTTACTCGCCGGTGCATTCGAAAGGGGCACTCTACCGAAGATACCCATCTATCTCGACAGTCCGATGGCGATCGAGGCCACAAAGATCTATCAACGCAACGATGAGTTGTTCGATCTCGAAGCAAAGGAGATGGTTCGCACCGGTGAGCTGCGAAGAAATCTCGACGGCACTATTCCGTGTCCGAAGCCGGGTGACTCGCAGGCGCTCAACGCGGTTAAGGGACCGTGTCTTATCATGGCGGGTTCCGGAATGTGCAATGGCGGTCGGATACTTCATCACCTTCGACACAATCTTCCGATAAAGAGCACCGCAGTTTTGATGGTCGGTTTCCAATCGGGAGGAACGCTCGGACGCCAGCTTGTCGACGGAGCAAAGATGGTTAGGATCTTTGGTGAGGAGATCCCGGTGAACGCATCGATCCACACGATGGGCGGATTTAGCGCCCATGCGGATCAACGCGGACTGTTGGAATGGTTTGACAGCATCGCTCCCTCAAAGCCGCGGCTGGTGATCACGCACGGAGAGGACAGCGCGCGAAAAACCCTTTCGACACTTATTTATCAAAAGCACAAGATCCGTGCTGAAACGCCGAACCTCGGGGATACGATCGAGATCTGATAAGAGGAGAAAAGTGAAATGAGTAGCACTGCGGAAACCGCGCAAGATAGTAACATCGTCAGTCTCTCCGACGAGGAGGCCGTAAAGAAAGTCGTAATCGATTCCGTGCAGGGACTCTGGAAGGTCGTCAATGACCTAACCCGTCTGCGACCGACAAAACGCGAAACGTATCGCGTGACGATCTTCGGTTCAGCTCGCGCGAAACCGGGGACGGTCGCATACGAAGAGACGAAGCGTGTAGCGACTGCTCTCGCCGGTATGGGCTGCGACATCATCACCGGCGGAGGTCCGGGTCTGATGCAGGCGGCGAACGAGGGAACTGAGGCGGCCGGTGATGGCCATGGCAAATCGATGGGCATCCGTGTCGATCTGCCGTTCGAGCAGGAAGTGAACCCGTTCGTCACAATGGCGTTTGATCACGGGACATTCTTTACGCGGCTGCACCACTTCGTACTCGCATCGGATGCGTTCGTCGTTGCTCCGGGAGGGATCGGAACTGTGCTCGAGCTGACGTTGATCTGGCAGTTGATCCAGGTGAATCACCTCGAGAAGAACACGCCGCTGATTTTGGTCGGGAAGATGTGGCCGGGATTGGTCGAGTGGGCAAGGACTGAGATGCTGGGATTCGAAACTCCGCTCGTGAATGCGGACGACATGGACATTCCGATCTGTGTCCCGACCGGCGACGAGGCGGTCGCGATCTTGAAGGAGCATCATTCGAAGTGGGCGGCGGAGAATGGTAAGTGACCGCCGGTATAGCGAGTTCAAGTTAACTGTCTAAATTGCCTCCATCCTTTAGGTGGAGGTCTCCTAAAATCTCAAGCGCGGCTTTAGCCAAAAATCAGAAAAGCAATTCCTTATGGCTTCAGCCGATCAGGCTAAAGCCATAAGGAATCACTTTTCTTTAGTTCGGCTAAAGCCAGTTTCGGGATTCCAAGTGACCTCCACCTAAAGGATGGAGGCAATTTAAACGGCTGCCTTCTTGAGAACAAAATGGATCGGCTTAGCGGACTACGCACCGTGGATGCCAGCCTTTCTTCTCAGAACCACCGCCGTCAGATCATCGGCCTGAGCGGTTCCTCGCGAAAACTTATCGACTGCATCGCGAAGGTTCACGATGATCTCTTCAGAGGAAAGATCAGCACCTTCCTTCAATACATCTTCCATCCTCGGTATCCCAAACTGCTCGCCCTCCGGGTTTTCCCATTCGAAGAATCCATCCGTGGCTACTGCGAGAATGTCTCCGGGCTCGAGAGTTCCTTCGGTCGCTCCGCTGTACGGAATACCGGCGATCATTCCGAGTGGAATTCCCTGGGCATCGATAGCCATGACTTCGCCCGTGGCACGCTTGTACCAAAGGATCGGACCGTGGCCGGCAGAAAGGATCTTCACTGCGGAGGTCGAAGGATCAAGGAACATGATCGCAAAGGTCAGGAACCGATTCGACGGGAGGTCCTCCGCGAGCAATCCATTAAGCCGGTCAAGCACACCATCGTGACCGTTCGCCGCGAGCAAGCTCGCACGTGCATACGCACGGCAAGACGTGCTGACGAGAGCCGGACCGATCCCGTGACCCGTCGCGTCAGCAAGACTGATCGCGACCCTTCCGTCGGGAAGTACCTGCCAGTCGAAATAATCTCCGCCGGTCTCGTCGGCCGGCTTGTTCCAACCGGCTAGATCAAACTCCTCGAGGGCGGGAGACTCTTTTGGAAACAATCCTTGTTGGATCGTCCGTGCGGTGTCGAGATCGTGATTGACCTTCTCCAACTCTCGCTGGAGTTCCGCTTCGCGCAGAGCAGCGTTGACATGACCGCGGATCTGTCCCGCTACAAACGCCGCGACAAAACCGCTGAGTGCGATCAGGCCGGCGTATGCGAAATAAGTTACGAATGGAAAAGCGGCCGCTTCGTTTTGAAACGTGAGCATTGTGTAACCGGCGACCGCAAGATATCCGAGACCAGACATAACGCCCGAGAGGACCGATAGCATCGGGTTGAGGCGAAGTGTTGAGAGGATTATGTAGAGAAAATAAGTAAGGATCGCGGGGGCGACGAGTACTTGGAACGGGGGCATCACCTGGTTGCGGATAAGAACTACTAGCGCGAGTGTCGGGACCTGTGTTTCGACAATTACATTGACGACCCACACCCACGACGCAACCTCGCGCGATTCCGCCTGCGCCTTTTTCAGATAGCGCAGCATGAAGACCTCGTATCCGATCGCCAGCAGTACGAGAAGTACGTTTGCGATCAGAACACGAACGCTGCCGATGCCAAGGGTCCGGACGACGCCATAGACAAAAAGGATACTGAGCAAAACAAGGACTCCCTTGATCCTCAGTTCCTCGCTGCGAAGCGCCGCTTGTTCAAATGCTCTTGATTCGATAGCGTCTGATTTCATATCGAGGTTCTCCCGATAATATCCAGCGGTTGGTAATTCCAAGCCTGTTATTTCTTACAGTACTTAGGCTAGCGCTACGCAGGGCGTCGTTTGTGTTGAGCACCCACGCAGCTCCGTTCACATCCGGCATCCCGCGTACGACCGCCGACCGGATCGGTCGTCCCGGTCAGCGGCGGTGATTCTGGTTCTTGTCTCGGGTGAAGCGAGGGAGTTTATTGCGCAGTTAGGCCGCGATCTTTGTGCGACTTAGGCTTTGGCTTTCTTTTTCTGGGCCGAGGCGCTTGGTGTGAGTGCGGCACGTGCCGCGTTTAGCTCGGCCAGTTTGTTCTTGTCGACGACCGGATACTTCATCTTCAGTGAAGCGAGCGCGTCGATCACAGCCGACGCGACAACAAGACGCGTGAACCATTTGTTATCCGCGGGCACGACATACCACGGAGCGTACTTCGTCGCGGTGTTGCGGATCATGTCTTCGTACGCCTTCATATACTTATCCCAGTAACCGCGCTCGGATGCGTCGTTAGCCGAAAACTTCCAGTTCTTTTCCGGGTCGTCGAGGCGAGCAAGAAACCGATTACGTTGTTCCTCGTTGGAAACGTGAAGGAAGAACTTCCGTATTATCGTTCCATTGCGCGAAAGATACTTCTCGATATTTCGGATGTCCTGAAATCGATTGTCCCAGACATCCTTTCCAACCAACTCCGGCGGCAATTTTTGTTTGGCAAGAAAATCCTCATGTACGCGGACGACAAGCGTCTCTTCGTAATAGCTGCGATTGAAGATTCCGATGCGGCCACGTTCCGGAAGACATTTCAGGCAGCGCCACATGTAGTCGTGATCCAGGTCCTCGCTTGTAGGAGCCTTGAACGAGAAGACCTGACAGCCTTGCGGGTTAACGCCGGACATCACATGCTTGATCGCTCCATCCTTGCCCGCAGCATCCATTGCCTGAAAGATCAGGAGGACAGAATATTGATCCTGCGCGTAGAGAACGTCCTGCAGGTCGGCGAGCATTTCGACTCCGGTCTCAAGGGCTTCCTTCGCTTTCGGTTTGTCTTCAGAGTCGAGATGCAGCGTGTCCCCGGGGTCTACATCCTTGAGGCGAAACTTCGAGCCGTCGGTCACACAAAACGGAGCGGCGAAGTTCTTCGCCCGCTTGAGCATTTCTTTCGGTTTCATAGATATAGATTACTGCCAACCGCCGCCAAGCGCTTTATAAACCTGCACGACCGTCAGAAGTTCATCGCGTCGTGCTTGAGCGAGGCTCAGTTCCGCGTTGAACAATTCACGGTCAGCATCGAGGGCTTCGAGCAAGTTCGCGACGCCACCGTTATAACGCAGATAAGCGAGTCGCGTCCGGTCGCGAAGAGTGGTCACGAGCAGTGCGCGCTCGGTCCGAACTTCTTTAACCTTTTTATATGCGACGAGAGCATCCGATACCTCACGAAAAGCAGTCTGGATCGTACGCTCGTAGTTTATAAGCAAGAGTTCACGCTGCGCTTTTGTGTAATTGATGTTCGATTTGATCCGGCCAGCGGTGAAGATCGGCGCTGTAATCGCTGGATTGAGTCCCCAGGTAAATCGAGACCCGCTGAACAACGTGCTCAACTGAGCGCTCTCGAAGCCGAGAAAGCCCGTGATAGAGATGGTGGGGAAGTAAGCCTTACGAGCGACATCGACACGAGCGCTCGCAGCAATAAGACTCTGCTCGGCTGATCTAATGTCCGGCCTTCGAGTGAGAAGATCCGATGGTAATCCCGCGGGGACCTCAGGCGGCATCGCCTGTTCGACGAGCGTTCGGCCACGAAGGATCTCCTGCGGATTTTTTCCGATGAGAAGACTGATGAAGTTTTCCTGCGTTTCGATCGCCTTCTCAACTGCGGGGATCACTTCCGTCGCGTCGTAAACAAGTTCCTCCGCCTGACGAAGCTCAAGAAGATTCGATACGCCGCGCTCCTGGCGGAGACGAATGATGCGAAGCGATTCTTGACGAGACTTCAATGTGTTTTTCGCGATCTCGAGTTCGAAGTCGAGCTCGCGCATGTTGTAGTACGCGGTCGCGATATCGCTGACGAGTGTGAGTGCAACGGCGAGTCTTGCTTCTTCGGTCGCAAGGAGATCAGCCTTTGCGGCGGCCGTCTCTTTCCTTTTTCGTCCGAACAGATCGATCTCGAACGTGAGCAGATTTAGAAGGACGCTTCCAAAGTTTCGCTGGCGTGGTAAAGGCTCAGGGAGCGAGAGAGCTCCGTCACGCGAACGATATTCAGAGACGACGTCGCCGCTCGCGCCTATGGTCGGGAACTGCTCGGAGCGGGTGATACCGTAGTTGGCCCGAGCCAGATTCACGCGTGCTACAGCCTCGCGGATGTTGTAGTTGTAGGTGAGGCCTTCCCTAACAAGATCCTGCAAACGCTCGTCGCGAAAGATGTCGAACCATTTCTCTGTTGCAATGGTCTTTGGATCCGTCGCGGCTGCCGGTTCCGTCCGGTCAAGTGTCACCGGTGTCGTAACCGTTGGCTGCGTGTACTTTTTCTTTTTTGGCTTCTTGTCCTGATCATCCTGTCCAAAAACAACAACCGAACAGAGGAAGCTAACTAAGATCGATAGCGTGATCAGCCTTTTCATACCTTGTCATCCTTACCGTCGACGTGAACGGTCTGTGTATCTTCAGGGGCGGCTGCGGTCGGCTTGCCGTCGGGAGGAGCAGGCGAAGTGGCTTCCGAGGCCGCAGCCGGTGTCGTGCCGTGTCCGTTGCCATCGGTCCCATGACCCTCGGCTCCGTGCGGCGAATGTCCGTGTCCGTTTTCATCCTCGTCGACAACGCTTGGTGGTTGATCGAGGTGGACGTCTTCCTCACCTTCTTTCTTTTTCTTGCGTCTACCCAGACCCTCGATAAACGTGTAGTTACCGGGAATGATAAACACACCGAGGAACGTCGCTACGAGCATTCCCCAGAACACGCCCGTACCCATCACGTTCTGCGCTCCAGCACCCGCACCGCTTGCACGCATTAGCGGAACCACACCGAGGATGAATGCGAACGCTGTCATTAAGATCGGACGGAAACGCAGACGTGCAGAGAGCAAAGCCGCATCCTCGAGTGACATGCCATCCTGTTCGTGCTTAGCCTTAGCAAACTCAACGATCAGGATCGCGTTCTTAGCCGCGAGACCGATGAGCATGATCAGACCGACTTGAACGTAGACGTTGTTGTCATAACCCGCGAGCCAGACGCCAAAAAATGCGCCGAGGGCAACGAGTGGCGATCCAAGTAATACCGCCCACGGCAAACGCCAGCTTTCGTACATCGCGGCGAGAAGAAGGAAGACGCAGACGATCGCTAGTATCAATGTCGGCAGCGGTGGCGGCGCGATCTTCTCCTGGTACGACATCGACGAGTAAGCAAAACTCATTTCAGGCGGCATCGTCTCGGCGAAAACAGCTTCGAGGGCGGCGAGAGCTTGTCCCGACGTATAACCCTGTGCCGGAGATCCCTGAACCTCGACCGACCGCAGAAGATTGAAGCGAGTTGTCAGCTCGGTACCCGCGGCATCCTTGATCGTCACAAGAGTCGAGAGCGGGACCATCTGATTTGTTGTGCTCGACCTCACATAGATGTTCCCGATGTCGCTTTCTTTAAGCCGCTTCGATGCATCGGCCTGAACATATACTCGGTACAAACGTCCGAATCGATTGAAGTCATTGACGAACGTGCCGCCCATCGCGGTCGACATCGCCTGAAATACTTCGTTGACGGGTACGCCAAGAGTTCGCGCCTTCTCCCGGTCGAGGTCGACCTTGACCTGCGGGTAGTTCGGATCAAACGATGTAAATGCCGATCCTATCTCAGGTCTTTGTCGGGCAGCTGCGATGAACTTCATGGTGTTGTCGCCGAGTTGCTGCACCGTCATCGAACCGCTGCGGTCCTGAACAAGAAAGTTGAATCCCGCTGCCGCGCCGAATCCCGAGAGTGTTGGAATGTTGAACGGGAAGATCACACCTTCAGGTATCGTGGAAAACTCCTTCTGAAGTTTTGCCATGATGCCGCGGACGTGCAGTTCCTTACCCTTTCGCTCATCCCATGGTTTCAGACGGGCGAACATCGAGCCGTAGTTGGTCTGATAGGTGTTTGTCACAACACCGTAACCACCGACCGTCTGGAACGACTCGATCCCTTCCGTCCGACTAAGGATCTCTTCTACCTTTTTCAGGACTTCACTTGTGCGAGCTAGCGATGCGCCCGGCGGAAGCTGGACGTTGACACCAAGAATTCCCTGATCTTCATCGGGGATAAAACCGGCCGGAAGTTTTGCACCGAAGAACCCGGCGCCGAGGATGACAAGCACAACAAGTCCGATCGTCAGAATGCCGCGGCGAACGAGGATCCGAGAAACGCTGACGTAACCGTTCGTCGTTACGTCGAAGACTTTATTGAATGCTTTGAAAAACGCACCGAGCGGTCCGCGCATCGGCTTCGGATTCTTGAGCAGCATCGCGCACAAAGCGGGTGTAAGCGACAGCGCGTTGAAAGCCGAGAGCAAAACCGAGATGGCGATCGTCAGGGCAAACTGTCGGTACATACTTCCGACGAGTCCGCCGAGAAGAGCGACCGGTACGAACACGGCCGAGAGGATGAGCGCGATACCGATAACCGGTGCTGACACTTCGGCCATCGCCTTGAACGTCGCCTCTTTCGGCGGTAGTCCGTGCTCAAGGTGATGGATCACCGCCTCCACGACGACGATAGCGTCGTCGACGACGATACCGATGGCCAGTACAAGACCGAACATCGACAAGGTGTTCACTGAGAACCCGAGAATCGGAAAGAAGATAAATGTTCCGATCAGAGACACCGGGATCGTGATCAGCGGAATGATCGTCGCGCGAATGTTCTGCAGGAAGATAAAGACGACGAGCGTCACGAGAATGAGGGCTTCGATGAACGTGTGCTCGATAGCTTTGATCGATGCTTCGACGGCCGGCGTCGTGTCGTACACGATCTTGTACTCCATCTCCGGCGGGAAAAGTGATTTCGCATGTTCGAGCGTTTCGTAGATGGTCTCGGCTGCTTTGAGCTGGTTCGCACCGGGCAGCAGATAGACCGCCATCGCACCCGCGGGTTTTCCGTTCAAACGACCGAACGAGTTGTAATCCTGCGAGCCGAGTTCCGCACGACCCACATCGCGGACACGGACCACCGAACCATCGGCCGACTGCCGGACGATGATGTTCTCAAATTCTTCCGGTGTGACGAGTCGACCGGGAGCGCTCAGCGTCTGGGTGAACTGCTGGTCCTGCGGCGTCGGCGGTGCTCCAACCTTTCCGGCCGGTGCCTGAAGGTTCTGTTCCTTGACCGCACTGATGACGTCGGCCGGTGTTAACCCGAGTTTTGCTAGGCGGTCCGGACGAAACCAGATACGCATACCGTAGTCCGTTCCGCCGAACAGATCGACCTGTGCGATACCGGGAATACGAAGTATCTGGTCGCGAAGGTTGATACCGCAGTAGTTGACGAGAAAGTTCGCGTCATATGCGTCGCTCGGGGAAAAGAGCGAGATAACCATGAGGATACTCGGGCTCTGCTTCTTCACCGTCACACCTTGCGCCGTGACTTCGGCGGGAAGACGAGCCTCGGCCGTCGATACGCGATTTTGCGTAAGAACGTTTGCCGTGTCCTGATCGGTACCGACCTCAAAGTTGACGTCGAGCAGCATGCGACCGTCGCTTGTGTTCGACGACTTCATGTAGATCATCCTGTCGACGCCGTTCACTTCTTGCTCGATCGGAGTTGCGACAGATTGCTCAACAGCTTCGGCTGACGCACCGGGATAGGTTGCCGTCACGCGGATGTTCGGCGGTGCGAGAAACGGGTACTGCTCGATCGACAGACCCGTGATAACGACGATGCCGAGCATCACCATTAGTATGGAGATGACGATCGCGACGATCGGCCGAAGAATGAAAAAATTAGCCATACATCAACTCCGCGCCTAAAGGCTGGCAGCTTGGGTGCCTGTCGTCGGATTGACCTCGCTTCCGGGTCTGACTTTCTGCATTCCCTCAACAATGACTCGTTCACCCGGGCTAAGACCTTCGAGGATCACGATGTAGTCGTCAGATTTTTCGCCGACGGTGACCGTTCGGACCGCGACCTTGTTAGTACCGTCAACGACCATCACAGTTTTTGCTCCCTGCATTTCCTGGATCGCGCGTTGCGGAACAAGGAGAGCGTTGTCGCGGTTCGCGACGACGGCTCGTATGCGTGCGAATTGTCCGGGACGCAGATAGCTGCCCGGGTTCTGGAATTGAACTTCGACCTTCAAAGTGCCCGTCGCGGGATCGACTTTTCTGTCGACGACATTGAGAGATCCGAGGTACGGATGCATCGAGTCGTCAGAAAGAAGCAGTTCGATACGGCGTCCTTGCTTCGAACGATTTACTTGTCCGGGTTCAGTGAGATTTAGAAAATCGACTTCGCTCAACGCGAAATCGACGAGAAGCGGATCGGAAGACGAAATAGTTGCGAGCAGTGTCGCGTCACCTCGTCCGACAAGGTTACCCGCGTCGACATTCTTGAAACCGATGATTCCGCTGATCGGTGCGTAGATGCTGCAGTAACTCAGATCGAGCTCAGCAGTAATGACACGAGCTTTCGCTGCGGAGACTTCCGCGGCCGCTCGTTCGATCGTGTATTTGACCGCTGCCTCAAGGTTCGTCAAGTTTGCTTTCTTCGCTTCGACGATCGCTCGTGCCGATTTATCAGCGGCGACCGAGGCATCCAGTTCCAACTGCGTAACCGCGTTCTCCTTTGCAAGGGGCTCCATGCGTCGCAGGTCCTGGAGTGCTTTGCTTTGCGTTGCCTCTGCATCAGCTAACTCGGCCTGGGCCTGTAGAACGTCTGTTCGTACACGCGCCTGAGCGAGGTCTGACTCGGCTTTTGCTTGCGTCGCCTTTGCAGACTGCACTGCCGCCTGGTACTGACGCGGGTCGATCGAGAACAGGAGTTGACCGCGGCGTACCGGAGTTCCTTCCCGGAAATAGATCTTCTGGAGCTGGCCTTCAACGCGAGCTCTCAGTTCGACCGTTTCGTGCGCTTTTGTCTGGCCGACAAACTCGCTGTAGATCGGAACGTTCTTCTCGATCACATCGGCAACCACCACTGTGACAGGGGGCGGTGTCGCCGCCTCAGTCTTCGGGGTCGCGCCTCCGCACGCCGAAGAAAATATCGACGCTCCTAGTGAAAGAAAAGCGATGCCTGAATAGAAAAGATTCGTTGTGCCCGGACTGTTCATAAGCCACTCCTGCTCGTGCGAAAGGTGTTGATTGCTCTGGATCCCGGCGGTAGCGGAACCCGGTTCGCTGTTGAGGTGCCAGCGCCTGCTGACTGTAGCGAGATCGGGTGCCGGGGGGTTTTTAGAGCTCATGCAATTTTATGAGTCTGTGCATCCACAATGACACTGTTAAAAATGACAGTGCCGGTTTCCTTGGGTGGCGGTTAGATTTCGAACGCAGGTGGATAAACGTGAATTTCGTGATCCATTCCTTGCAGCATGCTGAGACCACTGCTAATCGCTTTTGTCATCGTTTCGATTTGTGTCGTCATTCACATCCTCGGGCTAACGTATTTAGCCGAGGCTCTTGTTGCGCGGCGTCCGAAGCTTGTGACGATGAAGACGACTGGGCACGCGTGTATTGTTCTCGTCGTATTCGCAGCGATCGTTACATTACACATGATCGAGACCGCCATCTGGGCCGGGTTTTATCTCTGGTGGAACCTCTTTCCGGACTTTGAAACTTCCTGGTATTTCTCTCTGACGAGCTACACGACCATCGGCTACGGGGACGTTACGTTACCCGAGGGCTGGCGCGTGCTCGGTGGTATTGAAGGTTTCTCCGGTGTGCTTCTCTGCGGCCTCTCGACCGCCTTTATCCTTATCATTCTTAACGCCATGCTAACGAACCGCATCCAGACCTTTGACCCTGGTGCAGTTCCCGGAGGTATCAATGAAATCCCTCGTTAGACTCACTTTTCTTTTTTTATCCGCAGTCATTTTTTCCACCGTATGTGCTGCTCAGGACGTGAAGTACAGCTGGGCGAACGGGACCGACTTTTCGAAGTTCAAGACCTACAAATGGCAGCGGGCCCAGAAGGCGAACTACGACGATCCGGTCGTGGATCGAATCCTGAAAACTACGATCGGTGAACAACTCGCCGCGAAGGGATTGACGCCAACCGATGACGACACGGCCGACGTGTATGTCGTTTACCAGATGGCCGTCGCCAATGACGTCGAGTGGAGCACTTTTAATAGCGCGGTCTCGTGGCAGACCGGAGACGGTTTTGCCGGTGCCACAACAAACGCGACGAGCGTCATCCGTAAAGGTTGGTTGATGATCGATATCTACAACACGGCCGAGAAGAAGTTGGTCTGGCAGGCGAACGCCGTCAAGACACTCGGAAAGGGAATCGATCCGAAAAAAATGGAGAACAATGCGCGAAAAGCGATGGGGAAAGTTTTTAAGAACTACCCGCCGCGCGCGAAGTAAAAGAGCCCCCCCACCGAGAGCTCCTGTAAGAAATACCAGTTAACCGATGTCGAGTCGGGGTTTAGGTTATTTCAAAACCACCGGCATGAGAACCCTAGAAAACGGAGGCAATATGAGATCGAATCGTTACGGTAGGACTATCCGCACCGGAGCTTTTATTTTTGCGAGCGCGCTTCTAATGATCGCGCCCAACGGAGCAGCTGCACAAACCCAGGCGCCTCCGACGCAGATCGTCGAGACGCCTACTATCGGAGCCGCCGCGAAAGACGAGAAGACCGAGGTTGAGCGACTTCGCGAGCGACTGACGTCGCTCGAACGAACTGTTGAGGAACTAAAGGGTCAGTTGATCGCGATTGAGGACGCGCAGAAGAAAACTACTCCGCCGGTCGGCGTTCCACAACCGTCGACCTCCGTGACCGCTCCGGCCACTACCGCAGTCAACATTCCAGCTGATGGTCAGCCTGCGATTGGCCCTACCGGAGAACCGGCCAAGAAGCAGGACAAGTCGGGAAATACCTTCGAGGTATATGGCTTCGTCATGACCGACGCAGGCTATCAGTTCAAACAGAATCATCCGGACTGGTTCGATGTTCTTCGTACGACGAAATTACCTTCGTTCGAAAACGAATTCGGTCGTGATGGAAATACATTCTTCGGAGTAAGACAGTCGCGATTCGGCGTCAAGTCATCCACGCCGACGAAGTGGGGCGACTTGAAAACCACATTCGAGTTCGAGTTATTCGGGACCGGTGCGGACGCGGGTCAGACGACGTTCCGACTTCGCCATGCATACGCGGAGATCGGGCAGTTCGGTGCCGGCCAATATTGGAGTCCGTTCATGGACATCGATACGTTCCCGAACACGATCGAGTACTGGGGACCGACGGGCATGCCGTTGTTCCGCAACGTCCAGGTTAGATGGATGCCTATCAAGGGGCGGAGTTTTGTAACGATCGCTCTCGAAAGGCCGGGTGCAAGTGGTGACGCGGGTGTTGTAGCAGACCGTATCGAGCTCGATGGGATCAAGCCGAAGTTTCAGTTGCCGGACCTTTCCTGGGAAGCCCGTTATGGGAAGGACTGGGGCTATGTCGAGATCGCGGGAATTCTCCGCAGCATGAAATGGGTCGACACGAATGACGACAAACTGGATCTCGGTGGCAGCGATGTTGGTTGGGGATTCAACCTTACTTCCAACCTGAACTTCAACAAGAAGAAAGACGTCGCGAGACTGGGTGCAGTCTACGGTGAGGGTATTCAGAACTACATGAACGACTCGCCCGTCGATGTGGGAGCCGAGTTTGACGCGACGGACCCGACGCGACCCATCAAGGGACGTGCGATCCCGATCTTCGGAATGCTCGCGTACCTCGACCACAAATGGAACGACAAGTTCACGAGTTCGGTCGGTTATTCATTCCAGAACAATACCAACACGAGCGCTCAGGCCGACAGCGCATTCCATCGCGGTCACTACGCATCAGGAAACTTGCTGTGGACACCGATAAGGAACGCGATGTTCGGGGCAGAGTTCATCTGGGGCCGGCGTGAGAATTATCGCGACGGATTTGCGTCAGATGACTCGCGCATCCAGCTTTCGTTCAAGTACAACTTCTCGAAATTGATCGAGTGGTAAGAGGTATCTCACGTTAGGAGAAGAAAGAAATGTTGAAAAGCCATCGAAAGAAAATAAGTCACCTCGTCGCGAGCATGTTCATTGTCGGACTGCTCCTCACCGGTGTTCCGGTTCCCGCTCAGCAGGTGAGCCCGGTAGCTCCAAGAAAGGCCCAGATCGAAGCGATCGTGAAGGAAGCATTCGACAAGGTCCGGAGCGATACGAGCGGTAAGAACGCCGACTATATTCCATTCCTTGCTCAGGTCGACTCGACGATGTTTGGTATCGCGGTCGTTTCGACCGATAACCAATCGATCGTTATGGGCGAGCAGAAATATGCGTTTTCGATTCAATCGATCTCGAAGGTATTTACGCTTGCTCTCGCTATGGAGGAGTTGGGCTCCGCTCGCGTATTCGAACGGATCGGAAGTGAGCCGACCGGACGTGCGTTCAACTCCGTTCAGGCGGTGGTCGAGATGCCTACACATACCGCCAACCCTCTGGTGAACGCCGGTGCGATCGCGACCACTGGTCTCGTCTCCGGGACAAACGAAACTGAAAAGTGGAACAAGATCCTGGATTTTTACGGTAAAGCGGCGGGCGAGAAGTTGTCGTTGATCGACGAAGTGTACAAATCTGAAGCCGCGACCAACGACGGCAACAAAGCACTCGCTATGCTGCTCAAGAAGTATGACCGGATCTCTTCCGATCCATTCCAATCGGTTGATATCTACACGAAGCAATGTTCGGTTGGAGTGAACGTGCTCCAGCTTGCACGCATGGGTGCAACGCTAGCTAACAATGGCGTAAATCCGGCTACGGGCGAGCGCGTTATCAAGGCAGAGAACGTACCGTACATTCTCTCCTCGATGATGATGGCTGGCTTGTATGACGGATCCGGCGGATGGGCCTGGAAAGTCGGATTGCCTGCTAAGAGCGGCGTCGGCGGCGGAATCGTCGCAGTAGTTCCGGGTAAAGGTGCGATCGCTGTTTTCTCGCCACGACTCGATGATGCGGGAAACAGTGTGAGAGCTCAGCGCGTGATCGAATACGTCGCCAGAAATCTCGATCTGAACATCTTCTCGCCGCAGTCGGTGGGACTGAAGCCAGCTGCGGGCAGCAAGTAGCTGAGCTTGTCGACAAGAAGTAAATGCGAAGTTTCTTTTTCATGCCTAAAACCGTGGCGGCACGCTCGCCCCAAACGATAAAGCGTGCCGCTCCCGCCTTTCTCCTTTTGATACTTTGCAGTGTTTGTTTCGGGCAGACTACGCCTGCTCCTACTCCGCCACCTGACGCGCCCCTTACCGATCGCGAGAAGTCGATGATGGAGTTGATCCGTCAGCTGCAAGAACGTGTGACAAAGCTCGAAGCAGCCGGCGTAACAACTACACCTGCACCGACGACTGCTGCGGTTCCAAAGCCGGCGGCTACTCCGATGCCTGACATTCCGCGGGATAGCGAAACCGGAGTTGCGGCGCCGGTTAGAGCCAGCCAGGATGCCGCGGATGCACCGGTCGATACGGCAGACGACGACGAAAATTCACGATGGGGCCGCTACACTCCGAACCTGGGCTTCAAACTCGTCAACACTGAGTATGGCGATCTTAATCTCAGCATTTATACGTACGTCAGATATCTAAACCAACTCGGTCTCGATTCTTCGTACGTCGATGCATTCGGTAACGTAAAGACAGTTCAGAATCGACAGGACGTACAGATCCAGAAGTTACAATTCAAGTTCTTAGGGTGGATCCTGAATCCTAAGCTTCGTTACTTCCTCTACGCGTGGACCTCGAACGCGAATCAAGGTCTCGGTGCTCAAACGGTTCTCGCCGGCAACTTGAACTACATGATCAACAAGCACCTCACGATCGGAGGCGGTATCAAATCGCTCCCGGGAACGCGAAGTGTAGAAGGCAACTTTCCGTTCTGGACCAACGTCGACAGTCGCCACATTGCGGATGAGTTCTTTCGGCCATCGTATACATCGGGAATCTGGGCGACCGGCCGGATCGTCAAAGATCTCGAGTACCAGGTGATGCTCGGTAACAACATGAGCACCCTCGGCGTACCTGCGTCACGACTTGATAAAGGTTTGAATACTTTCGCGTCGGCCCTCGTCTGGTTCCCGACCGGCGACTTCAATAAAGGATTTAGTGGGCAAGGGTGGGGAGACTTCGAAAATCACGACAAGTTTTCGACACGAGTCGGTTTTCACTTCACACGAAGCGACGAGAACAAAGAGAGTCAGCCGAGCTCCGAGCAGTTCGAGAACACCCAGCTCCGTCTGTCCGATGGGACCGTCATTTTCACACCGGACATTTTTGGAAAAGGAGTCGTGATTACTGACGCCCGCTATCAGATGACCTCGTTTGATTCGGCCTTCAAGTACCGAGGCTACTCGCTCGAGGGTGAGTACTATTTGCGCTGGATCAACAACTTCCGTGGAGAGAATGTTGAGAAAGTTCCCTCACTTTTTGACCACGGTTTTCAGCTTCAGGGAACGTCGATGTTTATACCGAAAACTCTTCAGGGGTATGTCGGTCACTCGCGAGTTTTCGGACAGTACGGTGATCCGTGGGACTTCCGATTCGGCGTAAACTTTTTCCCGTTCAAGAACAAGGTTGTTAGATGGAATACCGAGGGCCTGTATCTGCACAAGTCTCCCGTCGGATATACGTCTGTCGCCTATCCGGTGGGTGGTCGCGGATGGGTATTTAGCTCGACGGTCGAGCTTGCGTTTTAGGAGCATCTAAGATGAAGCCTTTTAAATCCGTATTTCACGGTGCTGCTCTTGCCGCGTTACTTCTATTCGCCGGCGACTGTCTCGGACAGGACGTGCGATTCAATTTCCTGCCCGCCAACGATTTCAGCAAGTACAAAACATATCGGTGGGTGGACGTCGAAGGAGCCGACTACTCAAATAAGAAACTCGACGGTCAGATCAAGGAAGCGATAGATCTTGTGTTATCCAAAAAAGGTCTGACGCGAAGCGACGCGGCGTCGACGGATCTGTTACTCACTTACCAGCTAGGGATCACTAAGGCGACGAAGTGGCACGCGTACAGCTCGGGCGAAGAATACTGGGGTTGGGGCGGATGGGGAGGCTGGGGCGAAAACTCCGGCAAAGGCGAGACGGTTACGATCGAGGTCGGCACGATGAATCTCGATTTTTACGACGTCGCTCTTAAGAAACAAGTCTGGCGGGGAGAAGCGACGAAAACTGTAAACCGGAGAAACAGCGAATCGAAGATAAGACGAAATCTCGGAAAGGCGGTTGGTAGACTACTCAAGAATTACCCGCCATTAGTTTTGAAATAATAGGTCGGATTATGAATGCTCGACAATTCAGGAAGGCAGCCACAACGCTCAGTATTGTTGCTTGCGTTTGTATTTTCACTAACGTCAGCGTCGTCGCTCAATCGAGCGAATATCTCTTTAACGATTCGCATTTTCACCTGACAAACTACATCCAGGAAGGCACCGACATTCGTGACTTCGTGAAGATCATGGGCGACAAAGCCGGCCGCGTCGCGCTTTTCGGTATACCGGTTCAGCAACAATGGTCGTACAGGATCGATGGTGATCGTGCCCCGAGCTATTATTTGCAATCGGACGCTCCGCTCTATTACTACTCATTCACCGACGCGTGGATCGCGATGGCCTACAAGTCGTTGCCGGATAGCGACAAGGCTCGTTTCGATCCGATGATCACAGGATTCAATCCGACCGATATGTACGCGGCAGATCACATTCGGCGCGTGCTCACGACATTTCCGGGTGTCTTCACCGGCATCGGCGAGTTCAGTATTCATAAAGAGTTTGTCTCAGCGAAGGTCTCGGGTGTGACGGCGAGTCTCGACGACAAGGCGCTCGATCGTATCCTCGATTTCTGCGGCGAAACCGGGCTCGTAGTAGTTCTTCATAATGACGTCGACGTCCCCTTCGCGAAAGAAGGTTCATCGCCTGCTTACCTTGATCAAATGAAGACGGTGCTCAGGCGTCATCCGAAGACGACGATCATCTGGGCGCACATGGGCGTCGGTCGGATCGTACGGCCCGTTCATCAACAGGGTGCACTCATCGAGACGATGATAAAGGATTCCGCTTTTAGTCATGTCTACTACGACATCTCCTGGAGCGAGGTCGCGAAGTATGCGGTCGCGTCGCCCGAGGCGACAAAGGCATTCACCGGTCTTATCAACCGTTATCCCGATCGATTTCTTTTTGGTACCGATGAGGTAGCACCGTCGACCCAGGAACTTTACATGCGCGTCTATAACCAGTACGCACCGGTTTGGCAGCTCCTTAGTAAAGAGGCGAGCGAGAAGGTTCGAAAGGGAAACTACGAGCGGATCTTCAACGAAGGACGCCGGAAGGTACGGGCCTGGGAAAAATCGAACCTAAAATGACGGGGCCTTGGCCAACCAATTTCCTACTTAGTTTGATCTTTTTGTTGGTGCTCGTTCCATTCGCGACGGCGCAAGAAATGGAACCGGGTGCGTATTCGCGTGCGCCGGTGGGAACGAACTTCGTACTCGTCGCCTATGCATATCAAGAAGGTGACGTGCTTCTCGATGCGGCCCTGCCTCTGCGCGACGTCAGCGTGAAACTGCACTCGGGCTCGATCGGTTACGGAAGGACCTTTGGGTTGATCGGCCGTCAAGCTAACGTCGCGTTCTTTATGCCGTATGTGCACGGTAAGGCAAGCGGGACGGTCTTCGAAGACAGCCTCGAGGTTCATCGTTCTGGTCTTGCCG
>DATEOJ010000172.1:0-2144 GCA_035274235.1 Pyrinomonadaceae bacterium | reverse complement strand
ATCACTAATGAGCTAATTACTAATTTTGTAATGAAGAGCGAACAGCGATCGGTGTCTAGCTGGCATTTACGCTAAACTATTGACTCGCATGTTCGAATCCATTCACTTCACATCAAAGGGCCGAGCTACGACGAACGCGTCGAACCCCGAAGTTCTCGATAAGCTTCGCGAGATCGTCGGCGATGAGAATGTCGTCGTCGATCCGGTCCGCGTTGAACCTTACGGCGCCGACGCGGTGAAAGAGAAGTTTCCGCCCGAGGCCGTTGTGTTTCCCGAAACCACGGAACAGATGGTTGCGATACTAAAGCTCGCGAATGAACATCTGTTTCCAGTCACGGCACGTGGCGGCGGCGTGGGCTACACGGGCGGTGCGGTCCCAGTCGATGGCGGGATCGTGATCGGTACCGATCGGATGAAAAAGATCATCGAGATCAACGCTGACGATCTCTACGCGATCTGCCAACCCGGTCTCACGACTTTCGAACTTCAGCAAGCGGTCGCGGAGAAAGGCCTGCTGTTCGCGCCGGACCCGGCTTCGTACAAAGATTCGTTCATTGGCGGCAACATCGCGGAGAACGCTGGCGGAATGCGGACTCCGAAGTATGGCGTTACAAAACATCACGTGCTGGGCCTCGAGGTCGTAACCGCAACCGGCGAGATCATTCGCACGGGCGGAAAGACGGTCAAGAATGTCGTTGGGTTTGATCTGACGGGTCTCATGTGTGGAAGCGAGGGAATGCTCGGGATCATCACCGAGGCGACGCTGAAACTTTTGCCGATGCCCGAGGCGACATCGACGGTGCGTGCGAACTTTCACTCGATGGAAGCGGCGTGCAAAGTGCTGACGAAGTTTACGCCCGAAGGATTGTTGCCGATGGCGATGGAAGTTCTCGACAAGTATTGCGTCGCCGCGGTCGAGCAGAACTTTGCGTTTGGTTTGTCGAAGGATGCTGAGGCGATCTTGATCGTTGCTGTCGACGGTTCGAGGGAAGAGGTCGAGAAAAACGCGAAGACGATCGAACGGATCATCGCCGACAATGGCGGGTTCGACGTCCTTCGCGCGAAGACAAAGGAAGAAGAGGACAAGCTTTGGGATGTGCGTCGTGCCATCTCGCCGTCGTTGATGAAGTACGGGACGCTGAAGATCAACGAGGACGTCGTTGTGCCGCGTTCGAAGGTGCCTGAGTTGGTCGCCCGTATCGAAGAGATCGGTCGGAAACACGATACGTTCGTCGCGAACTTTGGTCATGCGGGTGACGGGAATATTCACGTGAACTTTGTCGTCGATCGTGACGATGCCGCTGCGGTCGCGCGTGCTCGGCAATGCGTGTCGGAGACGTTTCAGTTGTCAGTCGATCTTGGTGGAACGATCTCCGGCGAACACGGGATCGGCTACGTGAAGGCGCAGTACATGGATTACGCGATCGATCGTCCGACACTCGAGATCATGAAAGAGATCAAGAAGGTGTTCGACCCGAACGGGATCTTGAATCCGGGGAAGATGTTTGTGTGAGGAGGTCTTCTTTGCGGCTTAGGGTCTTTGCGTGAGAACCGATTTTCACGCAAAGACGCTAAGGCGCAAAGTCGGCGGCCTTCTTTTTATGGATTCGCGAATCGTTGAAATTCGAAGTGTCCTCGATGCATTGGCGCGTGTCGAGCGCGCCGACAACGACACAAAAGAGCAGGTCTATGATCGTGAACTCGCAAGGATACGCTTGCTGGAGCGCGAAAGAATAATCGAACTTGTTAAGCTAGCGATCGGTAACGACAGGCGGCGCCGAAGATACTCACCACTTATTTTCTCGGAGCTATACGAAGTGTCTGGGATTGACGTCGTGTTCTCAGAGTTACTTCAGGCCGCCGATGCCGATGGTCGCGCCCATATTATCCAGACCATCGGGTTACGTAAGATGCATAACTTGGTCGGTGTTTTGAACGAGCACTTCGTCCACGAGCGCGACGATTTTTGTCGCGATCGACTGCTTCATGCGCTTGCCACACTTTCGGAGAGGAGTAGTTTGCCGATCTTCGAGTATCTTATGCGGAAGAATGATCGACGAGACGAGTGGGTGCTTGTTGTCGCTGGAAGGCACTACGGGGCACCGGAGTTTCGCGATTATTTGACCCGGGTTTTTGAGAATCCG
>DATEOJ010000171.1:0-2069 GCA_035274235.1 Pyrinomonadaceae bacterium | reverse complement strand
ATCGCGGACGCATCCATCACTTTCAACTCACGCTCGAGAACTTCTTTATACGTGATCCTCTCGAACCGTGTCGCGTCAGGCACCTTCATCGGATCGGCGGAATAAATGCCGTCGACCTTTGTCGCCTTAAAGATGACCTCGGCCTCGATCTCAAGTGCACGCAGCGCGGCGGCTGAGTCAGTCGTGAAATACGGATTGCCCGTCCCGGCCGCAAAGATCACGACACGCTGTTTCTCGAGATGTCGTATGGCACGGCGTCGGATAAACGGTTCGGCGAGCTGTGGGATGTGGATTGCCGACATCACACGGGTGTAGACATCGAGTTGCTCCAACGCATCCTGCAGGACGACGGCGTTCATGACAGTCGCCAGCATGCCGATGTAATCGGCAGCCGCACGATCCATGTTCCCCGCCGAAGCCGAAACACCCCGGAAAATATTTCCGCCGCCGACCACGATCGCGACTTCGACGCCGAGTTCGTGAACCGCCTTGATCTCTTGAGCGACCGACTGGGCCTTCGCCGTATCGATGCCGTAGCTCCGGTCGCCCATTAGGGCCTCGCCCGAAAGCTTGAGGAGGATGCGTTTGAACTCTGGCTTATCCATAGGCCTGCAGTCGGGAGATAGGACCTATAGGACTAATAGGACCTATACGTCCTATAGGTCCTACTCCTTCTCTTATCCCACCATCGACGCGACTTCTGCCGCGAAATCGTCCGCTTTCTTCTCGATACCTTCGCCCATTTTGTAGCGGGTGAAACGACGGATCGAGATGTTCTCTTTTATCGAACCGATCTTCTCGGCGATAAGCTCGCCGATCGTCTTCGAAGGGTCCTTTACGAACGGCTGGTCTATCAGAACGTTCTCTTCATAGAACTTGTTGAGCCGGCCCTCGATGATCTTAGCCAAAACATCCTCAGGCTTGTTCGCGTTCTTCGGATCGTTCTTGAGCTGTTCACGCATGATCTCGCGCTCTTTGTCGAGCTCGTCAGCGGGAACCTCTTCGCGGCTCGTATAACGCGGATCGGAAGCCGCGACGTGCATCGCGACGTCCTTCACCAACTGCTGAAACTCTTCACCGCGCGCGACGAAGTCGCTCTCGCAGTTGATCTCGACGAGCACGCCGACCTTACCGCCCATGTGGATGTACGAACCAACGACACCTTCAGCCGTCACACGTCCGGCCTTCTTGCCGGCCGTCGCCATACCTTTCTTACGAAGGATCTCGACCGCTGCCGCTTCGTCGCCACTGGCTTCGACCAAAGCGTTCTTGCAATCGACCATACCTGCCCCTGTTTTTTCTCGGAGCGACTTAACTGCTCCTGCGGTTACTTCTGCCATAACTCTAAAGGACGACAAACTTCAGTTTGTCGTTTCTGGATCTCCTAGGTCCTACCGACAAACTAAAGTTTGTCGTCCTACAAAAATGCGTAGCCGTTAACCTCGAGAGGAAAAAAGCCACGCGTTCCGAAAAATAGAAATGTTTCTTAGCTTGCCGCCGCTTCGTTGCTCTCTTCCGCTTTGTTCTCGGCTTCGGCCGGCTCTGCAGTCGCTTCAGTCGCTTCAGCCGGTGCGGCCTCGGTCGCCTCAGCCGCCTCGTCAGCTTCTAAGCTTACTTCGCCTTCGTCCTCGACGTCATCGCCTTCATCGTCCGGATCGGTGATACCCGCTTTTCGGAGGCTTGCAGCGATATCGATCTCTTCGCCTTCAGCGGCAGGTGCTTCTTCAGCACGTCCGGCACCGCCCTCGGTACCGATCTGTTTTCCTTCGAGGATCGCATCCGCGATACGCGACGCAAAAAGGCGGATCGCACGCAGAGCATCGTCGTTACCAGGGATCACCTGGTCAATGCCTTCGGGCGAGCAGTTTGTATCGACAACCGCGACGATCGGGATGCCGAGACGATTCGCTTCTTTGACTGCGATGTCTTCCTTGCGGACGTCGATGACAAACATCATGTCCGGTGCTCCGCCCATGTCCTTGATACCCGCGAGATTCTTCATCAGACCCGCGTGTTCGCGATCGAGTTTCAGACGCTCTTTCTTGGTGAGCATCTCGAAACGACCGTCT
>DATEOJ010000170.1:0-3929 GCA_035274235.1 Pyrinomonadaceae bacterium | reverse complement strand
GCACGTGCGCGTTCGAAACTGGCTTCCATCAAACTCTGCCCGACACCTTGGCCAAGATGTTTTTGGTGCGAGTAGAGTCGCGACAGCTCGATCGGTCGCTCCGCCGTTATTCCGGGTTCGATGTTGTCGATGATGATCTTCGAATAACCCGCCGCTTCGTCGCCGACCTCTGCGATCAGAAAAATGTTCTTGCTGTCGGCCAGTTCGGTCGCGATCTGTTCGACGTTGAACGCCTGGCGCATGTAGTGGTTCAGATCATCGGGCGCATTTTTTGGATGATGTGCGAACGCGTCCCAGAAGGTGGTGTATGCAAGATCGGTAAGGATCTTCGCGTCCTCGATCGTAGCTTGGCGAATGATCAGCTGATCCATCAGACGTAGAGTTTTGCGCGCCGGACGATCGAGCTTCGAGATGATGAAGGGTTAATTCGTAGAGCCTTCGCAACCTCGCCCGCGATCGCGTCTTGAAGAGTGAAAATATTTGATACCGAATCGTCGAATGTCTTGCCCCATACGATGCGGCCATTTGCGACGTCGACCATCTCGACGATCACCCGCACCCGATCATGATCACGCTGCACCGATCCGGTGACAACTGTATCGACCTGAAGTCGGCGTCCCGCATTAAGAACATCGGCATCCGCAGGCGCGGGACGTACAACCAGATCCTCGACACTTCCCAGACGTGCGCGAAGTGTCTCGCTGATCCCAAGTTGGATCGACTCAACCTCCCCGCCCGAAGCCCTGAAGTTCAGAACGGCTAAACTCTGTGGCCGACCATCTTCTTGAACCGCCGTCCAAACCATCGGACAGAGGACGAGCAGAGCGTAAGCGATAGCAAGAGCGTATCCGCGCAAGCGACCGCGGTCAGCAGAACGAACCGGCATCGACGCCGCTTCAGCATCGCGCCTGACCTCCGCAACAAAACAATATCCGCGACCGGGAACCGTGACGATGAATCTATGATCGTTTGGTCTTTCGCCGAAGATCCGTCGAAGAGTTGAGATCTGCTGTGTGAGATTGTTTTCCTCGACCGCCGTGTCCGACCAGACAGCGTTCATGAGCTCGGCCTTTGTGACCGTCTCGCCCCCGCGTTCGATCAGATAAAGGAGCGTGTCGAGGGCCTTCGACGTGACTGACACAGGAACCCCGTTGCGAAGCAGTCGTCGACGAACGCTATCGACACTAAAGCCCGCGAATTCATAAATGACACTGTCGTCGTATTCCGGCATAAGGGGCTCCCAAAACGGTTCCAAGATTATATGCGAGGAGATTCCGTCAAAACAATTTGGGTTGCACGTGCCGGCCGCGTGTGATTTCAGAAGATTTCACAAGATCTAACAGCTTGCGAGCGGCTACCCCGCTAGTCAAACGCTACTTTGCCTTGAGCGTCAGGGTTGAAAAAGCGTTTCTTCGAATCGGACGCACGAGCTTTGAATAACGAGATCGAGTACGAGTGCTTCCTCATTTGCGCAGGATAGTCGATGAGGTCGAGAAGCGTGGTGAACAGGTTTGCGTGTGATGCTTTGAACGATGTGTCGACCGTCCGATCCTTTAACCCGATCAGAAGCATCGGCACCGTCGCTTCCTCTCGGGATCTTCCTCCATGCCCTGATGCTCCCTGGGCATAGAGCGACTCGCCATGATCGCTCGTGTAGGCGATCACGGTGTTGTTCGGAAGGTTTGAGTAATCGGTCGCCAGTGATTTGAAGAATCCGTCGACGTTATATCGAATCGAATTGTCATACGAATTGACGACCGCCGTTAATTTTTCCGGCCCGGGTATTTCGTAATAGTCGTCCCAATTATATGCCGGCTTCCACATCGTCTCGCGCTCGGGATATGCATTCTGATAGGGAATGTGAGTTCCGCGTTTGTAGATGAGAATGAAGTTTCCCGTCGAGCCCGAATAAATATCTCTTACGGTTTCGGCGATCTTGAAGTCCAGCTCCCACGGCTCTATCGTCTGCTCCGAACCAACTCGATCGATCGCACCGCGGTCAATGTATTTCTCATGCTCCCAGTCGGGTCCGGCGAGTTGGCGAGAAGAGATCATCTGATCGATGACTTTCGTATCATCCGCTCGTCCGCCCCAATAGTCGGTTCGCTGGCCATCTATGTAGTACGTCTTGTAGCCCATTGCTTTGGCGTACTGAAAGATCGTCGGCAATCCGTTGGTCGTGCCTGATCCATTGTTCGCAACATCATCTATCGTGGCGCCGGTAATAAAAGCGCGGTAACTCAAAGCGCTTGAGGTCGCACCGGAAACTGCTATGCCGAAGTTAGATAGAAGTTTCTTTTGCGCAAGTTCGTCGAGGAACGGAGTGGTCTGACGCTCGTAGCCGTTCAGACTTAGGTGATCTCCACGAACGGACTCATCAAAGACAACGACGATGTTGTTCGTCGGAGGAGCGACCCCGCTCGGAGTTTCAACGATCGCTCGTGAAACGGGAGTCGAGAGGGGGTCGTAGACAAAATGCTCGGCTGACGTTAGAAACATCGAGCCAAGTGACGTGCCGGTGAATCGCCGGTCAAACAGGATCGGATTGACGAATGCAAGATGGATCGAAAACACCGCGGTCGCGATCATTAACGCCGCGAACACTCCCGCACCGGCAGGTGCAGTCAATTTCTTGCCTGCGAGCCACAACATTCCTGCAAGAACGAAGATGGGGACGCACGAACTCGGTTCCAGAAATGCAACCGCTGCATAGCTCTGCTGGTCGGACGTCGCGGTCAACGCAACGTCGACGTCAAAGCCGTTTGTAAAACGCCCGATCGCACGCGAGTAGCCATACTCGACGAGCACTCCGAAAGAGAGCACCGCGAAATAGAGAAGCTTGTAGGGCCACCTCGACGACAGAGCTGCGAGAACGAAAAGAAAGCTCAGGTATATTGCGCCTGCTGCGTATACCATAGTGATCACGATCGCGATCGGATCCCGGTTGGCACTCAGCCATTCAACGAGCGGGCCAAAACCCGCGCGAAGATAAAACGCTTCGAACAGACACAGGAAGACGATATACGCCACGGACGCCATCCACACACGACGCTCGACCCCGAATGTCAGGCTAAGGTTTCGGCTGAGTAGCCAATTCTTCTTGCCCGGACCGTTGGTCTTAAATCGAAACCTACTTGGAGCTTGAATTTCTTGCAATGATGAGGATCCTCGGGGTTTAAGGAGTTTGAGGCAGGACGAAAGCGAAACACGCTTTTCGAACTAGAGGATAGCATAGCGGCTGATTGCCTTGCAGACTTTTTGGGCAGGGGAACATCCGGAAAAACAACGATTTCAGAAGATTTCACAAAATCTAACGACATTGTTCTCTGAGGATTGCGACACTTCGGGAGATTCACTCCCAAACGTCACCTCTATGCAACTATTCAGAACAAAGTCGATCGACCTCATCCTCAGCGAAGCCGACGCCGAAGGCGAAGGCACGTTAAAGAAAACACTCAGCTCAACGGCTCTCACGCTCCTCGGCGTGGGAGCGATCATCGGTACCGGCATATTTGTCCTCACCGGGCAGGCCGCCGGACGTCACGCCGGTCCCGCAGTCATAATCTCGATGGTGATCGCCGGCATCGTCAGCGCACTCGCCGCACTGTGCTATTCCGAATTTGCGTCGGCAGTCCCGATCTCGGGCTCGGCTTACACATACGGCTACGCGACGCTCGGCGAGTTTGTCGCGTGGATCATCGGGTGGGATCTGATACTCGAGTACGCATTCGGCGCGGCGACGGTCGCGGTCGGATGGTCGGGAAACGTCGTGAGTCTTCTCGCGGATTTCGGACTCCAGTTTCCGATCGCGCTTAGCGCGGCACCGGGGACTAAGTTCGTTTTGATAAACCATGCCGCATCGTCACAACTCGCCGGCGTGCGCATCGGCGATGCGATCCTCAATCCGCCCGTCGGATGCAACATCCTCA
>DATEOJ010000169.1:0-6528 GCA_035274235.1 Pyrinomonadaceae bacterium | reverse complement strand
ACGGGAACCTGCCGCGCGGTGTTAGGAAAGTTGAAACAGATCTGGAACGGAATGACCTGCTTGATCTCGAACGAACGATACCGAATTACGACAGGCAGTCGCTGCTCGAGGCGCTGAAGAATTCCGTCTCTCTATACCGGCGACTTCGGAACGCGCTCTACGACGACAACATCACGTTGCATGAAAAAACCGAAACTCGCGTGATGGAATATTTCGACGAGATTGAACGTGGGGGCTAATCCGGTTTGGCCAAGTCCTGAGCACCAAAGGTGCGGTGTAATTTAGCCAGGGGCGGAGCAGCTTTGTGCGTAGCCCCTGGGTCCGTGTAAACCTTGAGCGCAAGCCGCAACGCGGCGAAGTAATTGACCACCACGGAGGATGTCATGTAGAACGGCAAGCGTCGAGGTGGCTCGACGATGAATTTGGGTTTAGACTTACTCCGCCGCGTTGCGGCTCGGAATTCGGGTCGACTTTGTCCAGGGGCTCCGCGGACTCCGCCCCTGGCTAAATTACTTCGCACCTTTGGTGCTTAATTCGTGTCCAGCGACTTACGTTCACGGTTCAGTTCGGGCAACTTGAGCTCCATTAACACGACGCATACACTATTCTTTATTCTTCTCGTCCCACTCCATCGGTTCCCATAACTCGACTTTGTTACCGTCCGGATCCATGATCCACGCAAACTTTCCGTTCTCGGCCTTATCCGGTCCGCCGACGATCTCGACACCGTTCTCTTTTAGCGTCGCGAGCATCTCGTCCAGGTTGTCGACGCGGTAGTTGATCATGAACGACGACTCGCTCGGGCTGAACCATTTCGTATCGCTGTTCGCCGCGTTCCAGACCGTAAGGCCGCCGTCCTTCATCTCATCGTCCTTCCAGTTCAAGATCGCCCCGCCCCACGGCTCGAGGTTGATACCGAGATTCTTCTTATACCATTCACCAAGATCCGCGCCTTTGCCTTTGCTCTTAAAAAACACGCCGCCGATTCCCGTAACTTTCGCCATGCTCTTTTCACCTCTTCGGTTCGTAATACAGAAACACCGCACCACTGCCGAATGTTTTTGTCCCTAGCAGTTTCAGATCGATTCTATCTTTTATGTTCTTGAACAACGGCAACCCGCTTCCGACAACAACAGGATGAACTGCGAGTTGGTATTCGTCGACTAGTCCGAGTTGCGACATCTGAATTATCAAACTTGGACTACCGGCGAGAATGTCTCCGGCGGCTTGCTGTTTGAGGTCCAGGATCTCGTCTTTGTCGATCTCCCTTTTTAGTTCGGTATTTCTCCAATCGACACTCTCGAGTGTGCGGGAATAAACGATCTTCTTGATGTCGTCGGCCGCCACCGCGAAGTCATCCATCGCTTTATCGCCCGTAGGATTTTTGAGAATGGTCGGCCAGAACTCCATCAACTGAAAAGTGATCCGTCCCCACATGATCGTGTCCGAATTTCTCAACAGGTCAGTGTAGTGTTGATGGACCTCGGCATCAGGATTAACTGCGGTGTGATCGCAATACCCGTCGAGCGTCATGTTGATTCCTGCGATTAGTTTTCCCATTTGTTGGTGGTTCTGCTCACTCTTTTAGTGGCTGTTCGTGTGGTTCGTGTATTTCGTGGTTCGGCTTCCTTTGTAGCACGCGCCCACGTTGCCGTTATCGAGAAAGCAGAACCACTAAATACACGAACCACACGAACGGCCACTAAGAAGATCACTCCGGAGTTCGCAAGATCTTCTCCATCTTCTTGCCCTTCGCCAGTTCGTCGATGAGCTTGTCCATGTAACGGATCTTTTGCATCAACGGGTCCTCGATGTTTTCGACACGAATACCGCAGACAACGCCCTTGATCAATGTCGCGTTTGGATTGAACTTCGGAGCCTTGTCGAAGAACGTTCTTAGATCAACCTTGTCTTTGATCACCTTCTCCAACCCGGTTTTGGTGTATCCGGTAAGCCAGCGAAGGATCTCGTCGAGTTCTTCTTTCGTCCGGCCTTTCGTCTCGGCTTTCTTTACGTAGTGTGGATAGACGCTGGCGAAGGTTAATGCGAATACTTTTTCTGGTTTCATGAGGTTTCTCGCGATGGCGCGACGTTAACAAATCGAACCCGTCGAATCAAGAAAAAGACCGTCGGTCGAACCAAAAAAAGGCCGCGTAGCGGTCACATGCATTTAGCCGTGGGTGGAGCGCTTCGCGAAGCCCACGGAAGTAGGCGACAACACGATCCTGCCGCGTCAGCGGTAGATGCACCATCCGAGTCATAGGGGTTGCCGAAGTCGACTTGAATCGAAACGTCTTGATCGTGCACCTGCCGCTGACGCGGCAGTGCCGTCTCGTTACCGTGTACCGTGGGCTACGCGAAACGCTCCACCCACGGCTAAATGCATGTGACCGCTACGCGGCCAGGTCGTGGCTGTGTGACGCACTTGCTGCCGATCCGGCGGCTCGGTTACGCGATCTGTTTCGCGCCATTCCCATTCCTCGTGATCTGCACCATCGAGTTGTACTTCACGTTCCCGGCTTTCGTCACGTTGTACCAGAACTTTTGCATGTCCCATGCGGCGGTTGGACAGCGTTCGGCGCAGAGGCCGCAGTGGAGACAGACGTCTTCATCTTTGACCATGATGCGGGACGTTTGGGGGACGGGATCAGAGATGTAGAGATCCTGTTTGAGATTGAGGGCGGGGACTTTTGCTCGTTTGCGGAGATCTTCTTCCGGACCATTCGGCGTAAACGTAATACACGACGTCGGACAGATATCGACGCACGCGTCGCACTCGATGCACTTCGGTGCGAAGAAGACGGTCTGTGCATCGCAGTTCAGACACCGCTGAGCTTCTTTGTAACCCGCGAGTGCGTCGAAGCCCATCTCGACTTCCTGTTTGCGATTGATGAGCGTCTTCGTTTTCGGAGCCTGCGGAACGACGAGTCGGTCATACTCGTCGATCTCGCTGTCGTACGCCCACTCGTGGATTCCCATCTTCTGCGAGACGAGATTTACGTGCGGTGCGAGTCGGTTAGTGAGAAGGTTCTTGCCCTGACAAAGCAGATCGATCGAGATCGCGGCCTGGTGTCCGTGGGCGACGGCGGTGATCACATTTTCCGGACCGAATGCAGCGTCGCCTCCGAAGAAGACTTTCGGATGCGTCGACTGGAATGTCGTCTTATCGACGATCGGCATTTCCCATTTATCGAACTCGAGTCCGATGTTCCTCTCGATCCACGGGAACGAGTTCTCCTGACCGATCGCGACGAGCACGTCGTCGGCGGGATAGAAAACTTCTGGCTCGCCCGTCGGGACGAGCGTACGCTTGCCGTTCTCGTCGTACTTCGCCTCGACCTTCTCGAACATAACCCCACGCAATTTTGGATTTGCATCGTCGCCGGCGTCATTCAACTCAGTGCGCTCGGGAGCGGGCATTCCGGCTGACCACTGACCTCCGACCACTGACCACTCTTCGTCGCTTGCAATCACAAAGCTCTTCGGCACGTGGTTGTCGATGATCGGGATGTCTTCGTGCATCGCGTCTTCTTTTTCCCACGGCGATGCCTTCATCGTGTCGAACGGCGAGCGGACGATCACCTTCACGTCTTCACCACCGAGACGTCGCGCGGTCCGACAGCAGTCCATCGCGGTGTTGCCACCGCCGAGCACGATGACGGTCTTGCCGATCTTATGCGTGTGTTCGAACGCAACGCTGCCGAGCCAGTTGATCCCGATATGAATATTGGCGTCGCCTTCTTCGCGACCGGGGACCTTTAGTTCGCGTCCGCGAGGTGCGCCCGTTCCGACGAACACCGCGACGTAGTCCTGCTCGAGCACTTCTTTGAGCGACGAGACGTAGTTTTTGAAATGCGTGTGAATGCCGAGGTCGAGGATATAGTTCACCTCTTCATCGAGGACGGTTTCAGGCAGTCGAAACGCAGGGATCTGGCTGAGCATGAAACCGCCGCCTTTGAACTGTTCGTCAAAGAGATGAACCTCGTAACCGAGCGGGGCGAGATCACGTGCGACCGTCAGCGACGCGGGGCCGGCACCGATCAACGCGACCTTCTTGCCGTTCGGCGCGAACGGACCGGTCGGCATCATCGACTTAACTTCACCCTTGTTGTCAGCTGCGACGCGTTTTAAGCGACAGATCGCGACCGGTTCTTCGTCGACGCGTCCTCGACGGCACGCCGGTTCGCACGGTCGATCGCATGTGCGACCCAGGATCCCCGGGAAGACGTTCGAGTCCCAGTTGATCATGTATGCTTCGGAATACTTTCCTTCAGCGATCAGACGGATGTACTCGGGGACGGGTGTGTGTGCGGGGCACGCCCATTGGCAGTCCACCACTTTATGGAAATATTCGGGGTTGTTGATGTCGGTCGGCTGCACTAGTTGTTTTACGTCCTCGTATTTATGATGGCGGTTCTCGCGCGCGAGTGACCCAAGCGAAATCGTTTCTAAAAAATAATATACTTCGCAGGCACGTTCAATCGAAGGACTACCTTACGGTTACATAGCCCCGATTATATTCGTAAGTAATTACGCCGGTCGCTTTTATCGCTTTACCGTCAACGACCGTCGGGGGGAAGCGGGAGTAACAGGCCGCGCGCCGCGAAGACTCTTGCAGCACCCGCGGTCCTTGAACCGTTCCGGCAGCGATCACCTTTCCTGTTTCGCCGATCAGAATTCGAACCGATGCCGTCCCGAAAAAACTAAGGGACGTGTTTGGGAGAGCGAGGTGTGTCGCCTTCTTTTGCAACGAGCCAACGTCCACAACCCACCGGCTGGCCGACTTCGGTCCCTTCTTCAGAACTTCCTTATACGCTTCGCCGATAGCGAAATCGAGGGTCGCGTCGGCGTCGATCGTCTGACCCGCTTTCGTCGCGGGCGAGAACTTCGAGGCGAGGATATTTTCTTTGACCGCTTCTTTTACGCTCTTGATCTCCGCGCTGGGTGTCGAGTCGCATGGCCAGATCGGACCGGCCAGGATCCGTACATCCTTCACGGCACCCGTGCGATCAACCTCGAACGATACGCTGAAACTTCCATCGATACCGGCGTCGATGGCTGACTTGGATAACTGGAATTCGGGTCCCGAAACGAATACGACGCCACGGTCTTGTGCGATGAGAGTCGTGGAGAACGTTAGTACGAGTAATCCGAGGGTGAGGCAGAGACCGCTTCGCATTTTCGTCGAGTCTAACACAGGACGATACAGGTCTAGCGGTGGAAACTGTATGTGATCATGCCGGTCACCTTTACAGGAGAGCCGCCTAACGAGGTTGGTGAGAACTTTGAAGCACATGCTGCGGTTCGAGACCTATCCTGAAGCTGCGAATCCCCGGTTACCGCTCCTGCGTGAGTTACATTGCCCTTTTCGTCGATCTGCACGCGAATAACGACAACACCGTTCATGGGAAGAGTCGGAGGTTTCACAAGGCGGATTGCACGACCGTTTATTACTCCGGCTTCGATGAGTCTTGTTCCTTCGACGAGTCTAGCCAAGGCCTCGAGTTTCGCCTCTTCTTCTCTTACCGCGCTCTTATACGCGGAGCCGATCGCGAACTGGAGGGATAGATCGACCTCGGTTGGTTTACCGCCCTTCATTGGTGGCTCAAAGGTCGTCGCAAGCAACTGCTTTTTGACGGCGTCTCTGACAGCTTCGATCTGATCCTTCGGTTCCCGCGAGCCACATTGCCACGCCGGTCCGCCGTTAATTACCACGTTCTTGACGGCGCCGTTCTTGTCGATCTTGAGGGATACGCCGAGGACGCCATCGATTCCGGCGGCGATCGCTTCGTCCGAGAGATTGAACACGGGCTGCGAGACTACTTTAGGTGCTCGATCCTGTGCGGCAGCGAAGGTCACACCAAGAAGGAGCAGTAGCATTAAGTCGCAAATGCGTTTAAGAAGCGTGGGATTCGTGTTCATATCGGAATTACCTTAGCACTTGGGAAAAGCATTCGCTATTGTGCTACTTTGTCATTTCTACTTATGAAGCTTCGCTGGCGCTTTGGGCTTGTCGCCGCCATTTTCCTCGTAATCTTTTGTCTCTACCCGCAGCTAAAGATGGTCTATCTGCGTGGGGCGGAGTGGAACGGACACTACGCTTATAACGATATCGACGAAGTCGCATACGCGTCGTACGTTCGAGCATTGATCGACGGCCGGCCAAGGAAGAATGATCCTTACTCGGGACGCGACGATTCACCCGAAACGCCTCAACCCGAATCGCTTTTCTCTATCCAGTTTGCCGCACCTTACTCCGTCGCACTTCCGGCTCGCATCTTGGGAATCGGGACGCCGTGGGCAATGACCTTGTGCGGTGCCGTCGCGGGATTCTTGGCGGCGCTCGGGGCGTTCTGGTTGATCGCGCGAATGTCAGGTAGTAACTGGTACGGCATGGCCGGCTCGATCGTCGTCTTTGCCGGCGGAGCACTCGCGGCGGGAGAGGGAGCCTTACCGGAGATCTTATTCGATGGCTTCTCGTATCCGTACTTCCCAGGCTTCAGACGCTACATACCAGCTATGGCGATG
>DATEOJ010000168.1:0-10057 GCA_035274235.1 Pyrinomonadaceae bacterium | reverse complement strand
GAACTTCACTGTCGCGACCGCGATCGAGAAACTAAGTCCGGATTTCAAATTCATCACGAGTGTTTTCGCACCAGCCGCACCGGATTCGAATGGCGTGGTCAGCAGCCTTCGCATTTTGGGACGCGGAGATGTGTCGGTCTCGACTGCGTTCTTTCCGGCAACAGGTGCCGATACTTATTTCGCGGGAATCGATCGGCTTGTCGAGCGAATCATCGCGGCGGGTGTTAAGCGAGTCGATGGCGACTTGATCGCCGATGAAAGTCATTTCATAGGTAACGCGGTTCCGGGCGAATGGGAATGGGACGATCTTCAGTGGTACTACGGTGCGGAGATCTCAGCTCTGCCTCTCAACGACAACGCCGTCGATCTGAGCGTGAAGCCGGGACCGGTCGGTTATCCGTGTTCGGTAAAACTTTCGCCGTTCAATCCGGTGTTTCGAATCGTCAATCAATGTACGACGTCGGGTGCGGGGAGCGTCCGCACTTTGAAGATCGAGAAAAAGATCGACCGCAATATCATCGAGATCACGGGAGCACTACCCGTGAATAACCCGGGATTCAATGGTTCGGTAACGGTCTCGCGCCCCGCCGAACTTTTCGTCGCACTTTTGAAGGACCGCCTGGTAGCAAAAGGCGTGACCGTCGCGGGTACGACACGCGCGACGAGGACCCAGACGGCCGATACCTCTGTTGAGATCGCCAAACTCGAGTCACCGGCGCTTTCACTGATCGCGGCGAAGACTATGAAGCCGAGCCAGAATATGTACACCGAGACGCTGCTCTGGACGCTGGGCGAAAACGCGCGGGCCGCGGCCTCTACGCCCGGCGGTGGAGTCTCGACCGATCGTTCGGACAGCTCGGAACTCGGGATCGCCGCGGTGAAGAAATTTTTGACCGACATCGGTGTTGCCCCCGACGGAATCATCCAGCACGACGGCAGCGGACTTTCGCGACACAATCTGATCACTCCGGCGGCCGTGGTCCGTCTCTACACCTACATGGGCAAGGAGAGTAAATTCTCGCAGGCATGGCGAGACAGCCTGACTATCGGCGGCGTCGACGGCACTCTGCGAAATCGTTTCGCGGGAACGCGAGCTTCGGGGAACGTCCGTGGCAAGACCGGAACTATCGACCAGGTATCGGCTCTATCTGGATATGTAAAGACTGCGGCCGGCGAGGAGCTGGCGTTCTCGATGGTTGTGAATGGAGTGAACGTACCTGGAGTCAGGACATCGGCGATGGATGAGATCGTCGTGATGCTCGCTAATTTCGATGGGAAGATCGACTAGTTCGCTCGAAGTCTTTAAACGCAGAGAACGCGGAGATCGCGGAGAAAGCCAATTGGTCTTACTCCGCGGTCTCCGCGTTCTCTGCGTTAAAGCCTAACTAACGAATTACCAGCGTCCGCCACCACCACCACCGCCGCCGTTGTAACCGCCGCGGCCACGACCACCACCACCGCCGCCACCGAATCCTCCACCACGGTCTTCCCGGGGACGAGCTTCGTTGACGACAATATTGCGACCGTCATAGTCAGTCCCGTTGAACTGAGCGATGGCGTTGTTCGCGTCGTCGTCGCTCGCCATCTCGACAAATCCAAAACCCCGCGACCGGCCCGTCTCGCGATCGAAAACAACATTCGCCGACTCGACCGTTCCGGCTGCTCCGAAATATTCCTGCAGATCTTCGCTTGTCACACGAAATGACAAGTTGCCAACGTAAAGTTTGTTACTCATTTTCCTCTTTTTTGATTTTCTAAAGAAGCAAGAAGGCAGGAAATGGATGGAGTGGGTTCATGTTTCGACCAGTTCCATTCAAACGCAGCGACGCACCCTACACAAAAATTCAAATGCTTCCTAAACAGCAACCAAACTCTCTGAACCGAACCGTAAATCGTCGCTCAATAACCGGACGGACCTGATCTGTCGAGACCCAAGCGAGAGCAAAAACACGGGCAGTATGCCCGTTTTTTAAAATTTAGGCAAGAGTTATCCGAGCCAACCGCTTTGGCTAGAACTTATAGCCCCACTGGACGGTGACGCTCCGCCCGCTCCCATCGATTCCCCAGCTCGGGTTCCGGTAGAAGGCGTCGGTGATATTCTCGAATGCAACCGAGATCGTTGACCGCTCGTTGAACCGAAATCCGCCGCGAATATTTGCCGTCGCGTAGCTTGGAAGGTACGTGAACAGCGGGACCGAACTGTTGTTGTCGACTATGGTCACGCCATTGATCGTGGCTCCGATCGGGAGCAGCCGGTTCTGAACTTGAGCGAGTGTCTCGCCAGTCGCGATCAAGATCCCGCCGGCCGATCCGCAGCCCGTTGGACCCGGAGTCGTCAGACCGTTTACGCACGCTCCGCGTCGGAAATAATTCTGGATCTGAGCACGCGATCGGGCCCCACCGGTTCGACGATCGCCGAGATCTAAGGTCGAAAGCCGATCCTGCTTTGCCGCCAACGTAGAGTACGCCTCGATCCAGAACCGCGACTTGTCATACCGAAAACTCACGAACCCCGTCGGAGGAGGAGTGCCGCCCTCGATATTCGGCGGCAAGCCAGTCTCCTTATCGGCAGCGTGAATAAACGTGAAATTCCCTCGAGCCGTCAGCTCACGAGTTATCTGTCCTTCGGCCTCTAGCTCGACGCCGTACATCTTCGCCGCCGTGTAATTGGCGCGAACGAGCACGGGTGTTGCGACATCCTGCACGAACACGGTTCCGTTTGAGAGTTGATTGACGATCGGGCGTCCGCCAAGAGTTTGTCCGACAGCTCCGGCCGGGAGGATCAGGGCCTGTTTTGTGATCGCGTCGTCGATGTCGAGCCGGAACGCAGTGAACTCAAAATCGAAACGTCGGTGCCGGTATCGCAAACCGAAGTCGAAGTTGTTGCTGACTTCGGACCGTTGCTGCGAAACGGGAATGCCCGTCGAAACCGCCGATGCGAGCGCGGTTGTGCCGATCTTTCCGCCAAGTGCCGATGATTCGAGATGATCGACCTCGAAACCGTCTCCCGTCAGACCGAGCGTTCCGAGATCGGTCATGTTGGGATAACGAAATCCGTGACTGTAGTTGAGAGCAAGCCAAAAGCCGTCTGCGATACGAACCGTGCCGCCGATCCGTCCCGACCAATCGCCCGTGCTCAACTCATCGTCGCCCCAAAGCGGACGCCCGTTGATGACCGGCGCGTCAGCCGTGCGCGCTTGGTATGACGCGCCGCTGTATCGAAGAGCTCCCGTGATGCGAAGACGGTCGGGGATAGCCTCCCACGCGTCTTGTACGAACAAACCGCCCGAATCAAATGTCGCTTCGTCGGGAACTCGCGGTCGCGATGGCGTGGAAATACCGGCGGTGTTCGCGACGTAAGCCGGCGAGTTTATCGTTTCGAAATAGACATCGCCGCCGATCACGAGCCTATTGCGAAACGGAAGCTGTCGCTCGAGGTATGAGCTAAATCCGAAGACGTTGGTACGCTCGTACTGATGCGTGATGTCGCCGACGGGATTTCCCTGGCCGCCCTGATTCACGCGTTCCTCGCGCTGGCTGTTGAAGGAACCGGTGAACGATGCGCTCTCAAAACCGGGGATCGCGGTCGTGACATAACGCACGTACCCGAAGTCGAGCATCAAGTTTCGAAGATCCGCGATGAGATTCCCGTCGCCGCCGAGCAGTTGGTCGAACCGCTTCCCGTCATCCTGCTGGCTGCGTTGATAAAGCCCGATCAATTGATGCTCGTCGCTCGGAGAATAGGTGATACGTGTTGATCCGCCGTATTGCGTAAACTCGGTGTCGGTATTGCGATCGTAAAGTACGGTCGAAGGAAGTCCGAGGAAGCGGGTTATCGCGGAATGCGAGTCGAGCCCGCTTGCTGTCCGGAGCGTATTTACCCGTCGGGCGGAAAGATTCGCAAATGCGTTTAACTTGCGGGTCCCGTAGCCAAACATGCCTGACCCGCCAAAGCTTCGATCACCGCTGTTGTACCCGGAGCCTAACTCGCCGTGAAATTCGGGATCATCCGAACCGAAATCGAGCGACCTCGTCAGCAAGTTGACAGTTCCCCCCAGCGAGTCCGACCCGTACTGAGCACTGTTCGGACCGCGGAGCACCTCAACGGTTTCGAGATTCGATGCGTCGTTCAAATTAAAGAAAGTGTTGATCCCGCCGCGTTGCGCACTGGTGGTGTAGCGAACGCCATCGATGAAATTCACGACGTTCTTGCCGGTCAGTCCGCGAACAACGATCGCGCCGATCGACGGGCTGGTCCGCTGAATGTTTATTCCCGGTTCTTCTTTCGCGAGCTGCGCGGTGAACGATGTGACGCGGAGTTGAATCTCTCGACTATCGATGACGTTAACAGGCTGCGGTATCCGTTCGATGTTCTCGATGTTTCCGATCTCGGCCGTCACCGTAAAATGCCCTTCGCCGACGGCGAGAACGAGATCGAAATTGGTATCCTCTCTTAAATCAACACCCCCGCTAAACTCTGCAAATCCCGGGGCGCTCGCGTAGACGCGATATTGCCCCACCGGATTACCCACGAACTCATATTTGCCGTCGCGGTCTGTAATTGTTGTGAAAGTTTTGTCCGCTCTCGTCAGCAACCGCACCTTAGCGCCGGCAACGACAGCGCCGTTTTTATCCTTAACAGTTCCGCTGACGGTGTAGGTGGGCCCGGGTCCGGTCTGTCCGGCGACAGGAAGGAACAGAAATCCGATAAAGAGTGCGACGAGTATTTTGTTCATTGAAAGGATGTGGCGATCGAGTTCGATTATTGCTAGATCACCTTGCTTATAGGGTTCAGCCGAAAATTTCGCTCAAGCCAAGAGGAAGCTCTCTCGGTCTTTTGGCTAAAGCCGCGTCAGGGGCAACTCGACCTCCACCTGTATGTAAACACCTAAAAGTGGAGGCAATTTATACAGCCCGCTTGTCGACGAAGCTTACGATATTGATTCATCCATGTACAGAAAGTTGCTGAACGACTTCTCTGTTACAGGAAAGTTGCTCACCGACATCCGTGTATATAGTTGGCTCAACGACACCCGCGCTCAGCCACGCCAGTCGAGGGCCTTGCCGCTTGGTGTGAGTTAACTCGCCTTCAAAGTATCGAGAAGCTTATCGTGGATTCCACCAAAACCGCCGTTCGACATCACCGCTACAACGTCGCCGTCTTTCATCTCCGGTGCCAGATGCTCGACGATGGCGTCGGCGTCGGGAAAACTCAATGCAGGTTTGCCCTGCATCTCGATGTCGCGGACAAGCTCGGCCGTATCTAAAACTTTTCCAAGCTCGCTCGCGGCGGAAGTGTTGTAGACGCCGGCGATAATAACGTAGTCGGCGTATGAGAACGCTTTGCTATACGGCTCCTGGAAGATCGCTAGTCGTGATGACCACGAACGAGGTTCGAAAACCGCGATCAGGCGGCGGCCGTCATACTTCATGCGAAGAGCTTTGAGAGTCTCCTCGACTGCGGTCGGATGATGAGCGAAGTCGTCGATGACAGTGACACCGCGTTCTACACCACGCACCTCGACTCGCCGCTTGACCGACTTGAAGGTCCGAAACGCTTCCTGGATCTTCTCCTTTGAAATTCCCCACGCATCAGCAGCGATGATCACCGCGAGACAGTTGCGGACATTGAACTCGCCGATGAGATGCGTCTCGAACTCGCCCCAACTCGTTCCTTCTTTGAAGACGGTGAACCGTGTCGTGTCCCCGGAGAAATCGATGTATCGCGCCTGCCACTTCGCGTCGTCGCTAAGTCCGAATGTCTCGACGGTCGTGAACAACCTGCCCGACATCTCCTCGAGCACTTCCTTCGCGACGGGCGAATCGATCCCGACGATAAGCCGTCCGTTCCCCGGAACGAGGTTCATCAGACGCGAGAACTGAAACTTGATCTCCTGCAAGTCGCGATAGATGTCGGCGTGATCGAACTCGATGTTATTGACGATCGCGATCTCAGGCAGGTAGTGCATGAACTTCGGCTTCTTGTCGAAGTATGCCGTGTCGTATTCGTCGCCCTCGATAACGAAGTGATCGCCGTCGGTAACGCGAAAACTTGCGCCGAAATTCTGGACGATACCGCCGACAAGAAACGACGGATTCAGACCGCCGACCTCGCAGATCCATGTCGCGATACTGGTCGTCGTCGTCTTGCCATGTGTGCCGGCAACGACAAGCGAACGTCGTCCGCGTATGAATTCTTCTTTGACGATCTCGGCTTGTGAGCGATAGAGGCGTTTTCGATTGAGGATCTCTTCGAGCTCGGGATTGCCGCGGCTTATTGCATTGCCGACGACGACACAGTCGGCGCCGATGTCTGCATTATCGGCTTTGTAGCCGTTCAGTATCTCGATGCCGAGAGCTTCGAGCTGCGTCGACATCGGCGGATAGACGTTTTGGTCCGATCCGGTGACTTTGTGTCCGCGAGCCTGCAGCATTCCCGCGAGCGACGCCATCGCCGTCCCGCAGATTCCGATGAGGTGATAGTGCATTTTGCAAAAATCTCCGCGTGCTCCGCGGCCTCTGCGTTAAGGCTTAACGCGGAGATCGCGGAGCACGCGGAGTTCCTATTTGCTGGTTAGTTCATTCGCCAGCTCGTTCGCGTCGTAAACCTTTCTCAACGCCTCGAGAATTCCGGCGGTGTGGACACCGATAGCCCGCGAGCCTTCGGCATCGTCGATGTACCAGTAACGATTCGAGAGCTTCTGAAGATTACTGTCGAAGTTTAATCCGACGAGTTCCCCGTTTCGATTTATGACCGGCGAACCCGAATTGCCCCCGATGGTGTCGGCCGTATAGACAAAGTTCAAAGGGGTCGAGAGATCGATCTTGTCCTTTCGCATTTTTAGACTCGGAGCGAGGTCATACGGTGACTTGTCCGCAAAACCGAACGCACGATCATAAAGGCCAAAGTAAGTGGTGCGCGATGGAACCAACGTAGTGTCCTCTTCATACCCACGGACGGTACCGTAGCTCAGACGCAACTGCGAGTTCGCATCCGGCGGCATGCTTTTGCCGTAGACCGCGAATCGTGCTTCGGCGATCTTGGTGCCGTTTGTGGCTTCGACGTTGCGAATATTCCTGTCGTTCCAATCGCGCAACTCGCGGACGATCGGTTCGATACGCCGAGCGAGCGTGATCATCGGATCGGTCGATTTTGTGATGGCATCCGCCGGGCCTTCGACTAAGGCTTTTCGTTCGACAGGATCCGTGAGTTTTGTTTCGCGGACCGCACGACGAACAACTTCGGCCGTGTCAGCGTCACCCAACGCCGCTCTAATGAAAGGATCGTTGTTGCCGAGGGCCTTCCGCGCCTCTTCGAACCAACCGATCAACACTGCTTCTTCCATTTCGGGATAGATCGGAGCGGGCGAGAGAATCGAACGCTTCAGGGCCTCGATGCGAGCGTCGGTGTATTCCGGGTAACGCTTCTCATTCGGCTTTGCCCTTTCGATCTGGTGCGTGACGATCTGCGATGCGACCGTGCCCAGGCGGGTCACGGCAATCGTTGAGAACGACTGACGCCTGGACATCGCCGGTAGTGATTCATAAGCTTTCGCGATGTTGGTCCATGCCGGTGCGTACTGCTTATCAAGTTCAGGTCGTTCCGCGAGTTTTGTCCGAATGTCCTTCTCCTCAGCTTCCTTCCGCGCAAATTGCCGAGGGATCAACAGCCCGTCTTGTTGACCAGCGAGTCGCTTTAGCGAGTTCGCGTAGCCGCGCAACCCTGCCGATGCCTGACGAAACTGCTCGTCACCGAGCTTCGAATAGTTCTCGAGCGAACCACGCAAGGTCTCCCATATCTTTCGCTGCATCGGGTTGCCGACGTCGCGCTGATAGGCGAGCTGAGCAACCGTAAGCAGCCGCGCAGTCGAACCGGGATAACCCGAGACGACGATGAACTCTCCATCCTGGGCACCAGCCTCGGACCATTTCAGATAGCTCGGTGTCTTCGCAGGCTGACCGTTTTCATAGACACGCAAGAACGTGAAGTCGAGGGCGTGACGCGGGTACGTGAAGTTGTCGTAATCCCCGCCAAAGAATGCCGCCTGCTCTTCCGGGGCCATCACGAGTCGGACGTCGGTGTAGATCTTTGACTTATACAACCAGTACTCGCCGCCGCTGTAGAGCGAAACAACCTCGCACTTCTGTGCCACGTTCGGCCCACATGCTTTCTCAACCGCCGATATCTCGGCCTTGCGTTTCGCGGCCGCATCGGCGTCATCCGTACCGGATTTTGCCGCATTGTTCACTCGGGCAGTGACGTCTTCGTATGAGAGAAGCACAGTCACCTCGGCATCCTGCGCTTTCAGCTCTTCAGCCTGCGTCTTCGCGTAGAAACCGGTCTTCATCAGATCGCGTTCTTTGGTCGAAAGCTTCGTGACGATGTTCGAGGCGACGTGATGATTGGTCGCGATAAGACCATTCGGCGAGACAAACGCACCGGACGCCGTGCCGATCTTCGGCGAAGCGAGCCGGACCTTTTCAAGCCATTCTCTCGATGGTTCGAAGTTATAACGCTCCTTCCACTGCTTCAGCGGCGGATTGTCGAACGTCCACATGCCTTCATCGGCAAAGGCGGAAGGTAACGTTGCGAGCGAGATGGTGAAGAGGACAAATGCAGTTATGAAGCGTTTCATTTTATAAACGTGGTCTTATTTGCGGCTTTTGCGACCTGCGTAGGACAGGCATTCCTGCCTGTCCTCCGTACGACCCCGATTCTCCGTTGAGTCTCGAAATGGTTGACGAGGACAGGCATGAATGCCTGTCCTACTCTCGTCGCAAAGCCACAAAGAAGACTCAAGCTACTTGAGAACCGTCCGCAGCTTCTCCAGAGCGCCTTCGAGGATCGTGTCCTCGCGGGCGATACAGATACGGACATGCGCGTCCCACTGGTCGTTGTCGGCAAACGCACTTCCGGGCGTCATTCCGACCCCGGCGTCGCGCATCAACATCTCGTTGAACGCGATCGCGTCCTTGAACTGTTCCGGTATCCGCGCCCAGAGATAGAACGCCGAACCCGAGTTGTAGATGTCGAACCCTAGATCGGTTATACCCTCGCCGAAGAATCGGCGTTTCGCGTCGAACTTATCGCGAAGCTTCGGATAATACTCATCATCGGCCATCAACACGCGCGAAAGCGCCGCCTGCAAAGGCGTGGCCGGACAAACATAGATCACGTTCGCCGCTGCATTGATCGGTGCGATCAATTCGCCCTTGCCGAATGCATAACCCAGCCGCCAGCCCGAGATGTTCCACGACTTCGAAAACGAATTCACCGTGATCGTTCGATCCCACATGCCGGGCAATGTCGCGATCGGCGTGTGCGGATGCTCGCCCGTGACGTAGTGTTCGTACACTTCGTCCGAGATGACGAGAAGGTCGAGCTCTTGCGCAACTTCTGCGATCGACTCAAGCTCCGTCTGCGTCATAACCTTTCCGCTCGGATTCGCAGGCGAGCAGACTATGATCGCCTTCAACGGATACTCACTGCGGTTGATCAGCTCGCGACATCGAGCACGAAGCGCGTCTTTCTCGAACGTCAGTTTCTCGTCCAACTCGAACGACTCGGTTTTTCCTCCGAACTCTTCAAGGATCCGGCGGTGATACGGATAGTAAGGTTCGAACACCAGTGCCGACTTCCCGCGCAGATAGCTTTGCGTCAAACCGATCAGCGCTCCGGTCCCGCCATTCGTGATCATCACTTCGAGTGGCTTCGCGTCCGGATCGACTTCGATTCCGTTGTACTTCTTGATCTTTTCAGCGACTGCTTTTCGCAATCCGGCGTCACCTTCGCTACCGCCGTAATGGTTCTGGCTGGCAGCGATAATATCGGCCGCTTCTTTTGCGAGGCGTGGGTCAATGGGCAATTCGGACTGTCCCTGAACGAGGTTGCCGCTAGGCGGAACAAGACGGGTGATCGCCCGAATATCGGGCTTGATCTTCTGAACTTTGGCTTCGGTCATACGCTATAAAAGATAACAAATCGACACTGTCGTCGCACGTGCAGTTCGGCGGAGAAACTAAGCCGAGAGAGTAAGCGCAATTAGCCGCAGATTAC